>JAJQFX010000097.1 GCA_021200895.1 Clostridiales bacterium
ACTCCGGCCCCGCCGCCGCCCTGCTGAAGCAGTTCGGCCTCAGCGCAGAGCATATTACCGAGGTCGCCCGGGACTTTGTCCGGGGCTGACAGGGAGGAAGGAACATGGATAACGCAAAGAAGTGCCTGGGCATCGAGTTCGGCTCCACCCGCATCAAGGCAGTGGCCATTGACGGAGCCTTCCAGCCGGTGCAGTCCGGCGACTACACCTGGGCCAGCAGCTACGCAAACGGCGTCTGGACCTACGCCCTGGAGGAGGTCTGGGCCGGGCTGAAAACCGCCCTGAAAAATCTGGGGGACGTGGACGGCCTGGTCGCCATGGGCGTCTCCGCCATGATGCACGGCTATCTGGCCTTTGACAAGGACTGGAACCTGCTGGTGCCCTTCCGCACCTGGCAGAACACCATCACTGGCCCGGCGGCGGAAGAGCTGACCGCCCTGTTCCAGTTCAACATCCCCCAGCGGTGGAGCATCGCCCACCTGTACCAGGCCATCCTGAACGGCGAGCCCCATGTGAAGGACATCGCCCACATCACCACCCTGGCCGGGTACGTCCACCACGCCCTGACCGGGGTGAACGCTCTGGGCATCGGGGAGGCCTCCGGTATGTTCCCCATTGACAGCGCCGCCCTGGACTATGACCAGGCCATGCTGGACAAGTTTGACGACCTGATCGCAGGCAAGGGCTACCCCTGGCGCATTCGGGACATCCTGCCCGGCGTACTGCTGGCCGGGGAGGACGCGGGCACCTTGACTGAGGCGGGCTCTGCCCTGCTGGACGGTCTGCTGCCCGCAGGTATCCCCGTGGCCCCGCCGGAGGGGGACGCAGGCACCGGCATGGCCGCCACCAACTCGGTGGCCCCCCGCACCGGCAACGTCTCCGCCGGAACCTCCATCTTCTCCATGGTGGTGCTGGAAAAGCCGCTCAGCAAGGTCTACCCGGAGTTGGATTTGGTGACTACCCCCACCGGCAGCCCGGTGGCGATGGTACACTGCAACAACTGCACCAATGACATGAACGCCTGGGTGTCCGCCCTGCGGGAGACGGTGGAACTCTTCGGCGGCAGCGTCTCCACCGGCGACCTGTACACCAAGCTGTATGAAAAGAGCCTGGAGGGCGACCCGGACTGCGGCGGCGTGCTGGTGTACAACTACCTGGCTGGAGAGGGCGTCACCCATCTGGATGAGGGCCGTCCCCTGGTGGTGCGCCGCCCGGACAGCCGCTTCACCCTGGCGAACTTCCTTCGGGCCCAGCTCTACTCCACCATGTCCACCCTGAAAATCGGCATGGACTTGCTGGCCCAGGAGCAGGTGGCTATCGACAGCCTCACCGGCCACGGCGGCCTGTTCAAGACCCCGGTGGTGGGGCAGAAGTACATGGCCGCGGCCTGCAACGCCCCCGTCACCTGCATGGAGACGGCGGGGGAGGGCGGCCCCTACGGTATGGCCCTGCTGGCCTCCTATCGGGCGAACAAGGCCGATGGCGAGACGCTGGAGGATTTCCTCTCCGGCAAGGTCTTTGCCGGGGTGGCAGGTACCACCCTCCAGCCCGACGCGGAGGACGTGGACGGCTTCAACCGCTTCCTGACCCGGTACAAGGCCGGTCTGACCGTGGAGCGGAGCGCCGTGGAGACGCTGTGAGCGATTACAATACGTTATAACATCAAAAATGATAACCTTCCGTAGAAAGGATAGGCAAGCATGAAACAGTATGAATTTTGGTTTGTGGTGGGCAGTCAGTACCTGTACGGCCCGGAGGTTCTGGAGACGGTAGCCGCCCGCGCCGCCGAAATGGCGGAGCAGCTCAGCGGGAAGCTGCCCTACAAGCTGGTCTATAAGGTGACGGCCAAGACCAATCAGGAAATCACCGATGTGGTAAAAGAGGCCAACTATGACGACGCCTGCGCCGGTATCGTGACCTGGTGCCACACCTTTAGCCCCTCTAAGATGTGGATCAACGGCCTGGCCAGCCTGCAAAAGCCCTACTGCCACCTGGCCACCCAGTACAACAAGGAGATTCCCAACGAGGAAATCGACATGGACTTTATGAACCTGAACCAGGCCGCCCATGGCGACCGGGAGCATGGCTTCATCGCCGCCCGGCTGCGGATGCCCCGGAAGGTCATCGCCGGGTACTGGCAGGACGAAAAAGCGCAGACCCGCCTGGGCGACTGGATGAAGGCCGCCGTGGGCGTGGCCGTGTCCAAGAGCATGAAGGTCATGCGCTTCGGGGACAATATGCGGGAAGTGGCCGTTACCGAGGGCGACAAGGTGGAAGTCCAGACCAAGCTGGGCTGGCAGGTGAACACCTGGGCTGTGGGCGACCTGGTGAAGGAGATGAACGCCGTCACCGAGGCGGAAATCGACGCTCAGATGGCCGTCTACACCGCCAGCTATGACGTGGCGACCGACGACATCGCCGCTATCCGCTATCAGGCCAAAGAGGAAATCGCCATCAAGAAGATGATGGACGCCGAGGGCTGCAAAGCCTTCTCCAACACCTTCCAGGACCTCTACGGCATGGAGCAGCTGCCCGGCCTGGCCTCCCAGCACCTGATGGCCCAGGACTACGGCTACGGCGGCGAGGGCGACTGGAAGGTGGCCGCCATGACCGCCATCTTGAAGGCCATGGGCGAGGGCGGCAACGGCGCCTCCGCCTTTATGGAGGACTACACCTATCATCTGGTGGAGGGCCAGGAGTACAGCCTGGGCGCTCATATGCTGGAGGTCTGCCCCAGCGTGGCCGCCGGGAAGCCCCGCATCGAGACTCACTTCCTGGGCATCGGCATGAACGAGAAGGACCCCGCCCGGCTGGTGTTTGAGGGCAAGGCGGGCAAGGCCATCGTGGTCAGCCTGGTCGATATGGGCGGGCGGCTCCGCCTCATCGTCCAGGACATCGAGGCGGTAAAGCCCATTATGCCCATGCCCAACCTGCCCGTGGCCCGGGTTATGTGGAAAGCCATGCCCAACCTGACCACCGGCGTGGAGTGCTGGATTACCGCCGGGGGCGCACACCACACGGTGCTGAGCTACGACGTGTCCGCCGAGCAGATGCGGGACTGGGCCAGGATGATGGACATTGAGTTCGTCCACATCACCAAGGACACCACTCCGGAGAAGCTGGAGGAGGAGCTGTTCCTGAAGGATTTAGCCTGGAAGCTGAAGTAAGGGGAGAGACACTATGCTGGAAGAACTGAAATGCAAGGTCTATGAGGCCAACATGGAGCTGCCCCGCCGGAACCTCGTGACCTACACCTGGGGCAACGTCAGCGGCATTGACCGGGAGAAGGGCCTCTTCGTCATCAAGCCCTCCGGCGTGGAGTATGACGAGTTGAAGCCGGAGGATTTGGTGGTCATGGATTTGGACGGCAACAAGGTGGAGGGCAGCATGAACCCCTCCTCTGACACCAAGACCCACCTGGAACTGTACAAAGCCTTCCCGGAACTGGGGGGCATCGTCCACACCCACAGCCCCTACGCCGTGTCCTGGGCCCAGGCCCGGCGGGACATCCCCTGCTACGGCACCACCCATGCCGACTACTTCTACGGCCCCATCCCCTGCGCTCGGAACCTGACGCCGGAGGAAATCGACGAGGACTACGAGAAGAACACCGGCAAGGTCATCATCGAGACCTTCCAGAGCCGGGGCATCAACCCGGTGTACGTCCCCGCCGTCATCTGCGCCAACCACGGCCCCTTCACCTGGGGCAAGGACGCGGCCCAGGCGGTGTACCACGCGGTAGTGCTGGAGGAGGTGGCGAAGATGGCCATCTTCACCGAGCAGAACTGCCCCACCGTTGGCCCCGCCCCCCAGTGCATCCAGGATAAGCACTTCCTGCGCAAGCACGGCCCCAACGCCTATTACGGCCAGGGGAAGCGCTGAGCGGTAAAACGAAACGGCACCCATACGGCGCAAGTATTGCGCCGTATGGGTGCTTTGGTTTTTACTGGCCGCGCTGCCCCTGCGGGGCGCGGGAGCTGTTGGCTATTAGTGGCTAGTGATTAGTGGCTAGTCACTAACATCCCACAACAAAACCCCGCCCCCTCCATCCGGAGGGAGCGGGGTTTGAACGACAGGGGAGCGCTTACCCGAACACGGCCAGCAGGAAGCCTGCGGCCACGGCGGAGCCGATGACGCCTGCCACGTTGGGGCCCATGGCGTGCATCAGCAGGAAGTTGGACGGATTGTCCTTCTGCCCTTGCACCTGGGCCACACGGGCGGCCATTGGCACGGCGGACACGCCGGCGGAGCCAATCAGCGGGTTGATTTTGCCGTGGGTCAGGGCGCACATCAGGTTGCCTACCAGCAGGCCGCCGATGGTGGCGAAGCAGAAGGCAATCAGGCCCAGCACGATGATGAGGAGGGTCTCCACCTTCAGGAACTGGTCAGCGGTGGCGGTAGCGCCCACGGAGATGCCCAGGAAGATGGTGACGATGTTCATCAGGGCGTTCTGGGCAGTGTCAGACAGCCGGTCGCACACGCCGCAGTTGGCCCACAGGTTGCCCAGCATCAGGCAGCCCAGCAGGGAGGCCACGGAGGGGATGATGAGGCAGCAAACAATCGTGACCACGATGGGGAACACGATTTTTTCCGTCTGGGAGACGGGGCGAAGCTGCTCCATCTTGATTTGGCGGTTCTCCTTCTTCACCAGCAGCTTCATAAAGGGCGGCTGGATAACGGGAATCAGCGCCATGTAGGAGTAGGCGGCGATGGCGATGGCGCCCAGATAGTTGGGGGCCAGCTGTGTGGTCAGCCAGATGGCGGTGGGGCCGTCCGCGCCGCCGATGATGGCGATGGACGCGGCCACATTGCCGTCAAAGCCCAGGATAACGGCCATCAGCAGGGCGAAGTACACGCCGAACTGAGCGGCAGCGCCCAGCAGCATACTCTTGGGGTTGGCCATCATGGGGCCGAAGTCGGTCATGGCGCCCACACCCATGAAGATGAGGGAGGGGTAAATGCCCAGCTTCACGCCAATGTACAAAATGTCCAGGAATCCGCCCTCGTGGAGGACGTCGCTAAAGCTGATACTGGTGGCGTTGGAGCCAGCGTACCACAGCTCCGGGGTGTAGATGCCGGAGCCGGGCAGGTTGGTCAGGAGCATACCGAAGGCGATGCCCACCAGCAGCAGCGGCTCATACTTCTTGACAATGCCAAGGTACAGCAGTACGCAGGCAACGGCCAGCATGATAATGGTTTTGATGGTGCCGACAGCGCCGGACTCCGCCATGGCGGCAAAGCCGGTCTGCTCCACCAGGTTCGAGAAAATCGTACCGATAAATTCCATGTCCGGTACCTCCTTAACCCAGCATTACCAGCGGATCACCAGTCTTCACGGCAGCGCCCTTGCCAGCAACCACCTGGGTGACGGTGCCATCCTTGGGAGCGAGGACTTCGTTTTCCATCTTCATGGCTTCGATGACGGCCAGCAGGTCGCCGGACTTGACGGCCTGACCCTGGGAGACCTTCACATCCACCACGGTGCCGGGCAGCGGCGCGGGGACAGGCTCGCCGGAGCCGGTGATGGCCGGAGCAGCGGGGGCTGCGGCGGGAGCGGCAGCGGCGGCAGGAGCAGCAGCGGGAGCTGCCGCAGGCGCGGCGGCGGCAGGAGCCATGGCGTCGTATTCGTCGGCCAGGATGGCCTGGCCCTTTTCGACAATGACCTCATAGGTCTTGTCGTTGAGCGTAACCTTGTATTTCATGTTACTTGACCTCCTTGATGGAAATGAATCTCAGCTCATTCAGGGGTGTGTTCAGGCCGTCAGCGACGATGGCCATAATCATGGCAGCGGTGCGGTCAGGCACGTCATGGAGCATGACGCCGCCGCAGGAGCCCTTGGCCGACGGCGCGGGGGCAGCGGCGGGAGCCGCCGGAGCCGGCGTGGCGGGGACAGGCTCGGACGCCTTCTTCTTGCTTTCGATGTTCTGGATGATTTTGCTCTGGACGGTGATGATGCCCATCAGCAGCAGCAGGACAGCGAACACCACCAGCATACCCAGCACGGCAACGCCTAAGGTCTGAACGATTGTAATATCTTCCATAAAGCATTACCTCCCGGTTCAGTCTTCATTGACGGCACACATGGTGTACTTGCAGGTGCGCTCTTCCTTCTCCTTACGGGCCTCCATAAAGTCCTTCGCCTGCTTCGGGAAGCAGATGTAGCTCATGATGTCCTCTTCGCTGCGGGCCAGGTCGCCCAGCTCCTCCTTTGCCTTGGCAAAGTCCTCACCGGTGCGCTTCTGGTCCTCAATGCGGCAGTCCACAGGCTCGCCGCCCTCGCCCAGGATCTTCTTCTTTAAATCCTCGTTCACGGGGGCGGGGGCGATGCCGTACTCGCCCTTGAAGTAGTTCTTCACCTCATTGGAGATGTTCTTATAGCGCTCGCCCACCAGCACGTTGGTAACGGCCTGGTTGCCCACCATCTGGGACAGGGGAGTGACCAGGGGAGGATAGCCCATGTCGGCCCGGACGGCGGGGATTTCGGCCAGCGCCTCGTCGAACTTGTCCATAGCGCCCATGTCGGTCAGGTTGGCAATCATGTTGGACAGCATACCGCCGGGCACCTTGTATACCAGGGCCTGCGCGTCGGTGGCCATGCTCTTGGGGTTGATAAGGCCGTTGTCAATATACTTCTGCTTCACGGGCTTGAAGAAGTCGTTGACCTCGTTGATGGTCTTTTCGTCCAGGCCGGTATCGATGCCGTACTGGGTCAGAGCGTAGTACATGGTCTCGGTGGCGGGCTGGGACGTGCCGTTGGAGAAGCAGGAGGTGGCGGTGTCAATGACATCCACGCCGCTCTCCACAGCCTTGGTGACGGTCTGATAGGCCATGCCGGTGGTGCAGTGGGTGTGGAGGATCAGGGGCATATCGCCCACGCCGTCCTTGATGCCCTTGATGAGGTACTCGGCCTCATAGGGGCTCATGGTGCCGGCCATGTCCTTCAGGCAGATGGTGTCAAAGCCCATGCGCTGAAGCTCCTTGCACATCTCCACATACTTCTGTACGGTGTGCACCGGGGACTGGGTATAGGAAATGCAGCCGGAGGCCACGGTGTTCTCCGTGGCGTACTTCTTGGTGGCATCCAGGGCAGTGCCCAGGTTGCGGAAGTCGTTCAGAGCGTCGAAGATACGCAGAATGTCGATTCCGTTCTTGATAGACAGCTCCACGAACTTCTCCACCACGTCGTCATGGTAATGCTTGTAGCCCAGCAGGTTCTGACCGCGCAGCAGCATTTGCAGCTTGGTGTTGGGCATATTCTTGCGGATACCGCGCAGACGCTCCCAGGGATCCTCCCCCAGATAGCGCAGGCAGGAGTCAAATGTGGCGCCGCCCCAGCACTCAACGGAGCAATAACCGGCCTTGTCCATGGTGGACAGAATCGGCTCATAATCGGAGTAGGGAAGGCGGGTAGCCATCAGGGACTGGTTTGCATCGCGCAGTACGGTTTCAGTGAATTGAACGCGCATACGTACACCTCCATAGTCTTGTAGCAGCAGTTGACAAGGTACAATATTATTGTCAACTTCAATTATAACAAAAAGTGGCGAAATGTAAAGGGTTTTTTGAGAAAAAAGGAGGTTTGCAAAAGGGAAAATTCCAAAGTTTCCCGTCCGAAAGTCGGGCGGAAAACCCGGCCTTTCCCGCCGGGAGGCGGGCGTTTCCGCCCGTTTTTCTGCTTTTTGTCACAGGTGACGAAAATGACAAAATTTGAGCCGTTCCTCTTTGTGCGGAAATGGGGCAGGCGTGGCCCGCCCCGGCAGAAAACAGCCGCAGCCGCCCGAAGGCAGCCGCGGCTGGGGGACGGAACTCAATTTTGAACCCCGTTTTGCATAGGAACCTCTCCGCTGCGCCCCCTATCCTGAAAGGGAATATCATCAACTTAAAGATGCAATCTATCCTGGGTTGAAGGGAATCACGCAGCCGTACAGTCAGATGTTATCCACCGTTTGGACTATAAAATTGCACGTTCCGCCCGCCATCGGCAGGGCGGAACGGCAATCGTCCCCAGCCGCCATAGGCGGCAGTCTCACCAGTGAGA
>JAJQFX010000132.1 GCA_021200895.1 Clostridiales bacterium
CTATTATAGCATATTTGAGGCCGATGCGGTTAGGTGAGATTAAATCAGAGGTTCCGTAGAAAAATAATCCTGCATTCCAAGAATAACGCTGGTATTAAGACCGGATAAAGTCCCAAAGAATTTCATCCAATGCGGCTACCATCCCTATCACCCACCCGGCAATGAAAGGAAGGACGAATACTACAAAACCAATCGCCAGCATTCGGATCGCTTCTGCGTCGGTGCTGATGCCCATCAGATAACTGAGGATGGCAAGCACAAAGCACAGGCCAGAGAAAATATAGAAAAGCACTCCCGCAAAGCTGGTCAGAAACACCCCGACCCACTTTGCAATAGTCACGGCCAGCACCACCGGCAGAGCAAGCAGCTTAAACGGCAATTTCAATAACGATACGACCATCATTTTACCTCCTGTTCAATCCATGTCCTCAAAGTATCTTGCGCCATACTCATAGATTTCCTTCATCAGCATCACGTCCAGGGTCAGACCGTAGCGGAAATGCTCCTCCTCCGCATAGAACTGGCTCTCATACGTTTCCTCTCGAAGCTGTTCCAACTGCTTTTTGTCCGGCTCGCTCAGCCTGCCGTGCAGTTCTTCGTACATTCGGTTCACGTTTGCCTCTGCCTTCACAAATCGCTCGTCCTGCGACATGATTGCCTCTGCCGGATAGATGCGTCCATTGTAGAGCAATTCCAAAATCATTTTACTGTCCTCCGTTTCTGTCGGGATTTTATAACTGTGTAGCTGTTCCAATCCATCCTGCCCTCCATTGCCCTTTCTGATTCCATTTTATCAGAGAAGCAGGATAGCGCAATGATGTCAGCGCAACTATGAACCGGCATGGAGATGGCTCCCCATGCCTTGACGGTCAGGTTTATGAGAGAGAAGCAAGAACTCGAAGGGATTCTTTTTGGGTCGCCCAAATCTCATCCAACCGCTCCTGCAAGTCCTGAATGTCAGTGGCATAAATGCTGTTAGTGGCATTGGCTTTCCTGGCGTACTGAGACGAGTTTTGTCAAGGGTAATTTACACTGCCCTGTAGAATTCCTATCTAAAATTACAAGGCAACTGCCAGTTTCGGCACACTCATATTGAACAGAAAATGGATAAAGTTTATAATCAAGTGGCATAAACGCATCTGCGCGGGGATTTCCAAAAATTTTTTTGTAGATGTGTCACATTTTGCTGTGCTGAATTGTTTCTATAAATAGAGAGGCACCAGGAGAGAGGAGGCGGGAGCGTATGGACTATGAGGAGGCTGTCCAGAAAAATCTGGACATCGTCTACCGGGCGGCGCTGGCCTGCTGCAAAAATCCGTCGGACGCCGAGGATGTGGTACAGTCTGCCTTTGAAAAACTGTTGCGCTCGGACACCGTCTTCACCGATGACAACCACCTGCGCCGCTGGCTGGTGCGGGTGGCAGTGAACGAGGGGCGGAATCTGTGGAAGTCCTTCTGGCGGCGGAACGTCTCCTCCCTGGAGGAATTGAGCCTGGAACCAGCCGCCCCGGAGGGACGACAACCGGTTCTGTTGGAGGAGGTGCTGGCTCTGTCGGTGGAATATCGCACAGTGCTGCACCTGTATTACTATGAGGACTGCAGCACCCGGGAGATTGCCCGGCTTCTGCACCTGACAGAGGCCAACGTGCGCACCCGGCTGAAGCGGGGGCGAGACCGGCTTCGACAGCAACTGGAAAAGGGGGATTCGGAATGAGCGACAAGCTACAGGAACAGTATCAGGCCGCCATGGATGGCGTACACGCCCCGGCGGCGCTGGAGCAGCGGGTGCAAGGGCTGAAGCAAATGCCCCGCCGGAAACCAACTGCCTGGGTGCGGAAGGCTGTCAGCGGAGCTGTGGCAGCAGTGTTGGTGATGGCGTTCACCAATGTTGTGGCCTACGCTGCCACGGGCAGCACCTGGGTGGAGGGACTGGTTCATACGATTCTCTACTTCCATGACAGTGAGGAGGAGCGGCAAACTGCCTTGCAATCAGAGACGGCCAATCTTGACCTGTCCTCCCAATGGGTCACAGGGAGCGATTCGGAGACGGACGTTATCGACTGGAGTACGCCGGAAGGGGTTGCCGCCCTCCAGCAAATGGTGGCAGAGCAGTTTGATTTCTCCGGCAGCGCGTACACCTGCCTACTGGACGAGGCGGGCAGTGCAGAGGACGGCTGGCTCCGCCAGATGGTGCGCCTCTTTTCGGACGCCGTCTATGACCATTATGAGCAGAGTTACCTGGGGGACGATGCCGCCGACCTGGCCTCATTGTTGCCCTGGTGTGGGGACTGGAATCTCTCCTGGTTGGAGGAGCATTACAATTCCGTCCCGGCCTGTAGCTATCTGAGCCTCCACTATACTGACTCTATGGATGAGCCAATCACCGCCGCATATCTGACCGGCTACTATGTCAGCGAGGACGGCGGACTGCTCCAGCTCTGGTGTACCTACGATGCCAGCGGGGACGTGTGGGCGGATCATGTGAACGAGGAGGAGCTGGACTTCCACTCGGCTTATACCACTGCCGACGGCGTGACTCTGACCTTTCTGGGGCGTGACGAACAGATTTTGGGCGAGCTGTCCCTGGAGGGAATGACCCTCTACCTGTTTGCCTCAAACCTGACTCTGGAGGACATGAAGGAGGTCGCTGACCACATAGACCTGTCCACCCTGTCGGATGGCTATGCCGACTATCTGGCAGAGTTGGCCGACCAGTGAATGGGTGCAGCTTGATACGGTAAGATGAAAGGAGGAACCCCCATGAACCACAACAGAACCATCTCCCTGCTGCTGGCCCTGCTGCTGTGTCTGGGCCTGTCCAGTTGCGGGGGACAGACACAGGCGCAGTCAGATGCCTATGAAGAGGGCAGCGATTTTCAGTTCGGGCAGGAGGGCCTCTCCTCCTCCGTCACCCAAGTTGGGGAGGACGGCTATTACATTCTGCACAATGGCTATGTGTATTTTCTGGATGAGGGGACGGATACCATCCTTCCCCTGTGCAACCGGGCGGACTGTCTCCATGACCGGGAGACAGAGGAGGACAAGCAGGAGAGCTGCAACGCTTACATTGGAGAGGACACCTACTGTGATAGCATTGCCTACTGCAACGGATGGATCTACTGCATTTATTCCGACCCATTCGAGGGAGAAACCCTTTACCGTATCTCTGATGATGGTGCGCAAAAGGAGCAGGTGTACCAATGGGACGGCGAGACGTTGATCGAATACTGGGCGATACACCGGGATGTGCTGTATTACTGCACCCATTCCTATGCTACGGAGGGCGGACAGGTGATGGAGCACTATGCGGTGGAGGCCCTTCCTCTGACCGGGACGCTGCGGCAGTCGGAGACGATCTATGAGCCGTCAGATGAGCTGGAGGTGATCACCCTGGGCGTCTTTCAGGCCTATGGAAGCTACCTCTATTTCCAGATGATCGCCTACCAGCCCCACGAGAAGGAAATCGCGGATGATAACTATACGGATTATATGTATTGCAGAACCTTCGTCTGCCACCTGACGGACGGAGAGATACAGGAGTTGACCCTCCCCGGCATGGGTGACACAGACATCATTCAGGGCGTCACCTTCTGGCAGGATCAGATTTTGCTGACGGCCACGGATATGACGTGGCAGGGGGATGAATTGCTGGAGCATACCACGGACTACTATCTGGCGGAGCTGGATGGTTCTGACCCGGAGGTGTTACTGGAGGGCATCCCGGCGGGGGATGTACTGTGCAGCGACGGCGCTTATCTCTACCAGACCAACGCCAACGTGGTGGCGCAGAGCTTTGCGGCGGAGGATAAGCTGTATTATAAGGTGTACAACGCTGACCTGGAGCCGGTGGACACCTTCACCCTTCCCTATGACACCTACGGTACCATTGCCGTAGGCGATCCGGAACGGCAATATACCGTCTACTACACCTCCAGAGAGGACGAGAACGGCGAGGAGACGGAAATTTCCTGGGGCGTCTGGCGCTGGGACAAGAGTGGTATCGGCAGCTATCAGGGGGGCGAGCTGCCGCTGACCGAGATCCCCTACACCGGATGAACCGAGAGGCGGGAAGGAGGGAACGCCTGTGGAGCTGATTTTCTACGAATGGCGCAAGCTGGGACAGCAAAAGCTGTTCTGGGCGTTGTCCGCCGTTCTCTTGGTCGTCAATCTGCTGATGATCTACACCGGAGAGCAGTATACCTCGGCATTCTTCTATGCCCATGAGCAGGGGGATAGCTACCAGGCCTGGCTGACAGGAGACGAGTCGGCAGATACCCAGGGCTATTACACCGCAGATTGGGAGGCTCAGAACAGTTATATCCAGTCCTACGCTGCCTTTATCGACGAGATGGAGGAACGGGCGGCACAGATGAGCCAGTCCTCCCTTTATCAAAATGAGGCCAGCTATGTCTCCCGGAATCTGGTCAAGACGTGCCATGATTTTGCCAAATTCCAGGGGATGACCCTGACGGCAGATAACGCTTTTGGCCTCCGGGGGATAGCGGGTTACGGCAACGGCATCCTTTTCGTGCTGGTATTCCTGGGGCTGACTGCCTGGTTCGTGCTGTTTAGCGAGCGGGACAAGAATCTGCTTCTGTTGCTGAAGGGCACCCAACGGGGACACTGTCCTCTGGCGGCAGCAAAGCTAACGGTGCTGCTTTCCGGGGCGGCGCTGTACACCACACTTCAGGAGTTGCTCACCATCCTGTTTTACGACTGGTTATACGGCTATGGGTCGCTGGAACGGCCGCTCCAGTCGGTGTCCCTGTTCCGAAACTGCGCCTACTCCCTGACGGTGGGAGAGGGCCTGGCGGCTATGTTGGTAATCCGGGTGGCGACCGCCGTGGTGCTGGCCTGTGTGGTGTTCGCTGTGGGGATGATTTTCAAAAATGAGATGGAGGCCGTCCTGGTGACCGGCGGGGCGCTGGGGACGGAGTACCTGCTTTATCAATTTCCGTCCGCTAGCGGAGCGCTGGGCGGGCTGAAATGTGTGAACCCCTTCTATTGCTGGAATATGGAGCAGATGCTGGGGAACTACCTGAACCTGAATCTGATGGGCCATGCAGTGGGCAAGGATGTCTGCGCCGGGGTTGCTGCCCTGCTGCTGGTGGTGTTGTTGTCCGTCCTGGGCATCCTGGCCTTCCATCGGAGCTGTCAGACCAGGGCTCAGAGCCGTCTGGAGCCGCTGATGCAGCGGCTTCGGGAGTACACCGGCGCATTGAGCCGACGTACCAGTCTGCTGTACTATGAGCTTTACAAAATGATGATCCAGCAGAAAAAAGGGGTTGTCCTGGTGCTGCTGGCAGCCTGGTGTATCTACAGCTGCATCGGCGTTTTTGAGACGAATTACTACTCCACAGCCGATGAGGCAGCCTATCACTACTATATCTCAGTCCTGAAAGGGCCTGTCACAGAGGATACCTTCGCTTATTTGGAAGAGGAGGACGCCCGTCTTCAGGAGCTTTGGGAGAAGCTATTTTCCACCACCGATGAGTTTGCCACTATGGTCATTCAGTCTGAGCTGGACAGCTACGAGGGCGGCTTCTACCTGGTGCAGCAACAGGCAGAGACGCTAGCGGAACTGCCGGGGGACATAACGGAGAAATATCTGCTGGACGAGCGAGCCTATGAATCCCTGTGGAGTGATTCCGGTAAAGATGTGGCGCTGTGGTTCGCCGGGGCAGTGTTGCAGCTCTTTTTCCTGTGCAGTATCTACACAGTGGATGAGCGCAGGCAGATGCTTGGCCTTCTTCGCACCACCAAATGCGGGCGCAGACCATTGGAACGAAGCAAGCGCCAGTGCGCCGCCCTGTGTACCCTGTCGGTTTTCCTCGCCCTTGAACTGCCCTTACTGGTGGAGTATTGGCATATCGACGGTTTTTCTACGGCAGCTCAGCGGATGTGCGACTTTACCGGCCTCTCCTGTACCAGCAGTCTGCCCCTGTGGAGCCTGATACTGGCGATTTTCCTGCTCAAAGGAATCAGCTTTTTCCTGGTGGGCGCAGTCGGTCTGTGGCTGTCTAAGGTGCTGAAGCGGGAGCTGGTCACAGTGCTGGTAGGCGGCGGGGTTGCTGGAGCGGTGGCGCTGTTACTGTACCGCTTCGGCTGGAGCATCGACACGCTGCTGCTGCAACTGTTTTAGGGAGGGATCGTGATGGAACTCAGACTGGAAGGGCTGCAAAAGAGCTATAACCATGGTAAAAACTATGCCGTGAAGAATTGTACTGTCTTCCTCACCCCCGGTGTGTACGCACTGCTGGGGCCAAATGGGGCGGGCAAAAGCACCTTGATGAACATGATCACAGATAATCTGGCTCCGGACGGAGGAAGCATCACCTTAGACGGTGTGACCATCGACAAGCTGGGGGCAAATTATCGGGCGATGCTGGGCTATATACCCCAGCAGCAAGGGCTGTACGATGATTTCACCGGGGAGCAGTTCCTGTGGTACATGGCGGCGTTGAAGGGAATGTCCCGACAGCAGGCGAAGGACGCCGTCGGGACGACTCTGGAAACGGTAAACCTGAAGGACGCCCGCTTCCAAAAAATCAAGTCCTATTCCGGTGGCATGAAGCAGCGGCTCCTTATCGGGCAGGCACTGCTGAACGACCCGAAAATCTTGATTCTAGACGAGCCAACGGCAGGGCTGGACCCCAGAGAACGCATTCGCATTCGCAATTTGATCGCCCAGCTGGGCGGGGACAGGATCATCCTCCTGGCCACCCACATCGTCGGCAACGTGGAGATGATCGCCAGCCAGATTCTCATCATGCGAAAGGGCCTGCTCTGCAAACAGGGGCAGCCCCACCAGCTGGAAGGGGAGCTACAGGGAAAAGTATTGCTCTATCCCATCAAAGAGGCAGAAACACACGTCAGCTCCGGCTGCCTTGCCGGAAACTCCGTCCGCCGGGGAGATGAGATTTGGATTCATCTGGTAGGTGATAATCTGCCCCAGGGCGGTCTGCCGCCGGAGTCGGTGACGCTGGACGACGTGTACCTGTACTGGATGGGAGAGGCTGGAATGTAAGGAGCCGGATTGCAGCAGCAAGCAATGCCTCGGTATATACCTCCGCTGCTTGTTGGTGGCCTGCTGCCCCCAAGCCCCTGCGAACCCCGGCCCGTTTGGGTCGGGGTTTTAAGCCGCCTTCGGCGTCTGCTGCTGGGAGATGGGCGTGGATTTTTCATGTCCTGTCTCCCGATGTGCGTTCAGTTTTTCAGTTTCTGCTGAACGCAAAAAATCCGGGGTCTACGGCAAACGCCGTAGGCCCCGGAATGGGTTATACCGGTCATCACCGGCTTTCTTCCTGCTGCTGTTCCTTCCTGTCAGGCTGTTCGATTTTGATCTCCAGGAATCGCTCCACGTTGCTTTTCGCCGTGGCAGGTCGATCATTTTTCTTCGAGCCGTTTTCTGGTCGGGGTATAGCTGCTTGTTTTCCGCAGACAGCGCAGCATACTCCTGCTTCAATGACTTAATAGAGGGCAGCTTCTCCAGCCCCAGGGAATCAAAATAGCGCTTCGACGCTTCGTGCAGCACGATGTCGCTTCGATGAGCTTCGTAAAATGCCGCCTGCTTTTTCTGTGGGAGCTTCTTATATTGAAGATAGATTTCCCGTGTCTTGCCATAGGTGCCAATTTGCCGCTGTAGCTCGGCAATCTCCTTCATACGGGCTTCGTTAGACTTCGTCTTATCAGCAAGCTCGTGATAGCGTTCGACAGCGGCATCACATTCCACGGCAAGATTCTCCACGTCGCTAATGCCATGCTCCTTCATCCAGAGAACAGTCTGCGCAATTTCCTTCAGATTGTAGGTCTTCGCCCACCGCTCAAAGCCGGGAGAATTGGCCTAGGTCAGCTTCGCTTGAATGTCAATCAGAGAGCGGGGACGCTTCTCATCGGCAACAGAAAATCCCTGCTGACTGTGGCGCTGTTTTACTTTTCTTTTGCCCTTCAACCGTTCCCAAATAGCATTCTCGGTAT
>JAJQFX010000147.1:0-6367 GCA_021200895.1 Clostridiales bacterium
CCCAACGTCTTATTTTCTGGCAGGGGGGGGGCTGACGCGCCTAAAAACGGGGCTGCCCGCCGAGGCTTCGGGGGGCAGCCCTTCTGCCTTTTTGGGGGCTGTATGAATAGCTGGCTACACCAGCTTCTTCCGGGGCTTCAGACCGAAGGACACCTCAATGGCGGTGTCCACCAGCTTCATCTGCTCCTCCCCCAGGCGGCCCATCCGCTCCCGCAGGCGGCGCTTATCCAGGGTGCGCACCTGTTCCAGCAGGACAACGGAATCCCTGGTCAGGCCGCAGTCCTGGTCGATCAGCTCGATGTGGGTGGGCAGCTTCGCCTTGTTCATCTGGCTGGTGATGGCCGCCGCAATCACCGTGGGGCTGTGCCGGTTCCCCATATCGTTCTGGATGATGAGCACCGGCCGCACTCCGCCCTGCTCGCTGCCCACCACCGGGCTCAGGTCGGCATAGAAAATATCTCCTCGTCTTACACTGCTGTCCAATTTGTTCACGCTCCGTGGTACAGGCGGACGGCTGGCCGCCCGCAGATTCCTGTTCCCCCCCGTCACATGGGCGTAGCGCTTTATGTAACAGGGGGTACTTAAATTGTCCCACCCTTTGGCCGGAAATATACCGGCCAGGACGGGCGGAACTGCCACATTCTATGCCGCAACTTTCGACAGAGAAACCGCCGCCGGACGCATAGGGCATCCGGCGGCGGGGCAGCGTGATTCAGTTGTATTCACTCCACATAGACCCGGGGCACGCGGGGGGCGATGTCGCACAGCATCTCATAGGAGATGGTGCCGACAGCGTCGGATTTTTCCGTCAGGGGCAGCTCCTCCCCAAAGACAGTGACCTCGTCCCCCACCGCTACCTCCGGCAGGTCGGTGACATCTATCATGCACATATCCATGCACACCCGTCCGATTTGTCGCACCCGCTGACCGTGGAGCAAAAACTCCTGACGGGAGGACAGCAGCCGGAACAGCCCGTCCCCGTAGCCAACGGGAACCACCGCCACCAGGCTGTCCCGCTCCAGGGTGTAGGTGCGGCCATAGGAGATGCAGCTGCCCGCTGGCATGGCCTTCACCGAGGCGATGCGGCTTTTCAGTTCCATCACCGGGCGCACGTCCACCATGTCGTCACAGGCGTGGTCGGGGGAGTAGCCGAAGAGGAGGATGCCGGGGCGCACCATGTCATAGTGTACCTCCGGGTAGTTCAGGGTGGCGGCCCCGGCGCAGCAGGTGCGGATGGGGAAGGTGCGGCCCATGGCAGCCAGCTTTGCCAGAAGGGCGTTGTACCGGTCGATTTGCAGCCGGGAATAGGCGGGGCAGGTGTCCGCGTCGGAGAAGTGCTGCATCAGCCCCACCGGCTCCAGGCCGGGGAGACTGCAAATCTCCTCCACCTCCGCCGCAGCCCGGTCAATGGTGTCCTCCTGGCACAGGAGGCCCAGGCGGCCCATGCCGGTGTCGCACTGGATAAAGCAGTTCAGCCGCCCGTCCGCAGCCAGGGCCGCGGCGGAGTGTTCCTTTGCCAGGTCCGCGTCGTACACCGCCTGGGTCAGGTCGTACCGGAGCAGCTCGGCGGTGTAGGCGGTGGGGGTGTAGCCCAGGATCAGGATGGGTCGGGTCAGCCCCGCCTCCCGCAGCTGGACGGCCTCGTCCAGGCAGGCCACCAGCAGGTAGTCCGCCCCCAGTTCCTCCAGCTTCCGCCCTACGGCCACGGCTCCATGGCCATAGGCGTTGGCCTTCACCAGCCCGGCGAACCGGCTGTGAGGGGCCAACGCCCGGAGGGCGTGATAGTTCCCCGCCAGGCGGTCCAGATGAATCTCCGCCCAGGTGCGTTTCGTCTCATTTGTCATGGCAAATCCCTCTTTCCTTCGGCGTTCTGCGCCGCCAAATGCTTAACCGGCCTGCACGCCCTCCCGGCGCAGCTGCTCCTGGTGATATTGCAGGGTGTACAGCTGGTAGTATCGGCCATGCCGGGCCAGCAGCTCCTGATGGGTGCCCTGCTCCAGAATCTCGCCGTGGGACAGGACGATGATATTGTCCGCGTGCTGGATGGTGGACAGCCGGTGGGCCACGATGAGCATGGTGCCTACGCTGCGCATCTTCTCCAGGGAGTCCTGAATCAGCAGCTCGGTCTCCGTGTCGATGTTGGCGGTGGCCTCGTCCAGAATCATAATGTCCGGCTTGTGGATGATGGTGCGGGCGAAGCTTAAAAGCTGCCGCTGGCCTGCAGAGAAGTTGTTGCCCCGCTCCCGCACAGGCTCGTCCAGGCCGCCCTCCAGCCGGTCAATGAAGTGGTCAGCGTTCACATAGCGGCAGACCTCCATGACCTCCTCATCGGAGAGGCCCTCCTCCCGCAGGAGGATGTTGCTGCGGATGGTGCCGGAGAACAGGAACACGTCCTGGAGCATCTGCCCGAAGTGGCGGCGGAGGGAGGACAGTTTGATGGTGCGGATGTCCACGCCGTCCAGGAGGATCTGCCCCTTCTGCACCTCATAGTTCCGGCAGAGGAGGGACAGGATGGTGGTCTTGCCGGAGCCGGTGGAGCCGACGAAGGCCACCGTATCCCTGGCGTTCACATGGAAGGAGACTCCTTTCAGCACCCACTCGCCGGGGACGTAGGCGAACCACACGTCCCGGAACTCGATTTCCCCCCGCACCTCCGTCAGTTCAACGGCGTCCGGCGCGTCCACAATGGCGGGCTGGAGGTCCATGACGGAAAAGACCTTCTCCGCCGAGGCGAAGGCGGACTGGAGCCAGTTGAACTGCTCCGCCAGGTTCTGGATGGGGTTATAGAACTTGGAGATGTACATATAGAAGGTGACGCAGGTGCTGCTGGTGATGGTCTGGCCCAGGAAGGAGGCCCCGTCCAGATACCCCTTGCCCCCCAGGTACAGCAGGCACAGGATAGAGCTGATGTAGAGCATATAGACCAGGGGCCGGAAAATGCCGAACACGAAGATTTGCCGCTGCTTCGCCCGGCCCAGCCGATTGCTCTTCTCCCGGAACTCCGCCATCTTCTCCGCCTCCCGGTTGAACACCTGGGTGATTTTGATGCCGGACAGGTTCTCGGAGAGGTAGGTGTTGATGTCGGTGGTGCAGTCCTTCACCCGTCGATAAGCCTGGCGGGAGAACTTCCGGAAAATCACGGTGAACAGCAGGATGAAGGGCACAAAGCACAGCACCATCAGCGTCAGCTCGTAGTTGACCCACAGCATGGCCGCCAGCACCCCCACGATGACGAACAGATTCTTCACCAGATTGGCCAGGAGGTTCGTGAACATCATAGAGATGGCGTTGGTGTCATTGGTGATGCGGGTCACCAACTTCCCCACGGGAATTTCGTTCAGCTGCTCGTGGGACAGGGACTCGATGTGGACGAACAAATCCTCCCGGACGTGGGAGATGATGCGCTGCCCGGTCTTTTGCAGGACGATGGCCTGGACATAGCTGCACACCATGGACACCACCAAAATGCTGGCGTAGAGGGCCACGGCGGAAAACAGCTGCCCCAGGGCAAAGTCCCCCACAATCAGCTCCTCGATCCAGCCGATGATCAGCGGGGAGGAGATGTCATAGGCGATGGAGAACAGCATGACAAACCCCACCAGCAGGAACTGCTTCCAGTAGGGCTTGGCGTAGACCAGCAGGCGGCGGACAATTTCGCCGTCCTTCATGTTGCGGTCAAAGCCCACGGCGGACTGCTTGTCCTTCATCAGGGCGTAGGCCACGCTGAGGACGATGGAGAACAGGCCGATGATGGCTCCCACCACCAGCATGGGATAATATTCACGCATGGTTGTCCCCTCCTTCCTCCTCCAGCCGCTGCAAGTCTACCATCTTCCGGTAGGCGGCGCACCTGGCGTACAGCTCCTCGTGGGAGCCCACCGCCAGCACCTGGCCGTCCTCCAGCAGGATGATTTTGTCCAGCTTCTCCACGGTGGAGATGCGGTGGGCAATCAGGATGGTGGTGCGGCCTGCCCGGCTGGTGCGGAGATGCTCTAAAATCTCCTGCTCCGTCTGGGTGTCCACGGCGGAAACGGAGTCGTCCAAAATCAGGATGGGGGCCTCTTTCAGCAGGGCCCGGGCGATGGAAATGCGCTGCTTCTGCCCGCCGGACACGGTGACGCCCCGCTCCCCCAGTACGGTCTGATAGCCGTCCGGAAAGGCGGAGATGTCCTCATGGACGCCCGCCAGTTTGGCCGCCTGGGCCACCAGCTCCGGGTCTGCCTCGTCCTGAGAGAAGGCGATGTTCCGTGCGATGGTGTCAGAGAACAGAAAGTTATCCTGGGGCACATAGGCGCAGGCCGCCCGCACGTCCCGGATGGGGATGGTGTTGACATCCTTCCCGTCCAGGAAAACGGTGCCGTCCGGCACGTTGTAGCTGCGCAGAATCAAATCCACCAGAGTGGTCTTGCCCGCGCCGGTCTTGCCCACGATGCCCACGCTCTCCCCGGCCTGGATGGTGAAGGAGACATCCCGGAGGGCCGGGTACTCCCCGCCAGGGTGGGTGAAGGTCAGGTGCCGGAAGGCGATGTCGCCCCGCAGTTCACCGGCAGGGGTCACGTTCGGGCCGTCCACCACGTCCTGCCGGGTGTCCAACAGCTGGGAGATGCGTTTCAGGGACGCCTGCCCCCGGGAGGACTTTTCAATCAGCATGGACACCGCCATGATGGGCCACACCACCGAGGTGAAGTAGCCGATGAACTCCACCAGCTGCCCGGCGTCAAAGCGGCCGCAGTAGGCCAGGTAGCCGCCGTAGCCCAGAATCACGCAGACCACGGATTCCGTCAGCAGCGCCACCAGGATTTGCAGCAGGGTGGATACTTTGGTGTAATCCACATTGGTGTCCTCATTCTGCTGGTTCAGCTTCCGGAAGGCCAGCAGCTCCTTTAACTCCTTCACAAAGGCTTTGACTACGGCAATGCCGGAGAACGCCTCCTGGGAGAAGTCGGACAGGTCGGAGAACGCCTGCTGCCGCACCTCCCAGCGCTTTTCCATGGTCTTGCCCACGATAGTGCCGATGACCAGCAGCAGCGCCATGGGAATCATGGAGAGGCAGGTCAGGACGGCGTTCATCCGCCACATCTTATAAATGGCCAGGACGCCCAGCAGCAGCGCGTCAAAGAACATCAGAACGCCGTCGCCAAAGCACTCCTGAATGGTCTCCAGGTCGTTGGTGAACAGGCTCATCAGGTTGCCCACCTTGTTCACCTGGTAGTACTCCTGGGACAGGTCCTTGCAGTGGTCAAACATCCGGTTGCGCAAGTCCGTCTCCACCCGCACCGCCGAGCCAAAGAAACAGATCCGCCACAGGAAGCGGCCCACCACCATGACCAGGATGATGAAAATCATGGGCAGACAGATCTCGTCCAGCAAAAAATCCAGGTCAAAGGCCACCTGGCCCCCGCCTGCATCCACATAGCCGGTGTTCATGCCGTTGATGACCATCCGGTACAGCTCCGGGATTTCGAGCTGGAAGTAGTCCACCAGTACCAGCGCCAGCACCCCCAGGAGCAGGAAGCCTGCGTTGCGGATGTAGTACCGGTTGACGTGCTTTCCAAATATCATCGCGGATACCTCCTCTTTCCTGTTCGGCGCCGCCGTCAAAAAGACGGCGGCGCCGCATACCCGCTTATTTTAGCACGTCTCGCGCTGGCAATCAACTGTCAATTCAGGGTGTAGGTGATGGATTTGCCAGTGGCATTGTAGCCGCTGATATAGCTGCCAGCAATGGCGCGGACGGTATAGGTGTAGGTGTTGCCCCCGACAGTGGTGGTGTCGGTGTAGCTGGTGGAGGTGGTGTCCGCTACCTTTGTCCAGGCGGAGGTGGCGTTCGTCCTGCGGTAGACCCGGTACTTGTATGCACCGGATACCGCGCCCCATTTCACCGTCACGCCGCTGGCGGCGTTGGTCAGGCTGGAGATGACGGGGGTGGACAGGAAGGCAACGCTCTTCCCCGCGCTGTCATAGCTGCTGATGGCGCTGCCAGTAATGGCGCGGACGGTGTAAGTGTAGGTGTTGCCACCTACGGCGGTGGTATCGGTATAGCTGGTGGAGGTAGTGGTACCCACCCTTACCCAGGAGCCGCCGTTGGTCTTGCGGTAGACGTAATAGCTTTTTGCGCCAGAGAACGCTTTCCACTCAACCTTAATGCCGTTATACACTGCGGCAGCATTCTTCAATGCAGGCGTGGCGAGACGGGTGATGCTCTTTCCGGTGTTGTTATAGCCGCTGACGCCGGTGCCGGAGCTGTTGACGCAGCGGATGGTGTAATAATAGGTGGTGCCGCTGGAAACCGATGTGTCGGTGTAGCTGGTAGAGGTGGTGTCCGCTACCTTTGTCCAGGCGGAGGTGGCGTTCGTCCTGCGGTAGA
>JAJQFX010000147.1:6467-7830 GCA_021200895.1 Clostridiales bacterium
TTGCGGTAGACGTAATAGCTTTTTGCGCCAGAGAACGCTTTCCACTCAACCTTAACCCCATTATAGACCGCTGCTGCCCCAGTCAGAATCGGAGACAGGGTGAAACTGCTTTCCGTCACGGTGGTGGTGCCGCTGGAGGTGGTGGCCTTGACCTGACAGGTATAGGTCTTTCCGGCGGTCAGCCTCGTTGTTGATACGGAGAAGTTCATGTCCGCCAATTCATAGCTTTTCCCGTTGGGCTTCGCCGTGGCGGTCTGCACCGTCGTTCCGCTGGAATCCAGAATGCTCACTGTGATTTTTGTGATTTTCTTGCTGCTGGACACGATGCCGGAAATGGCGTAAGTAGTCGCTGTAAGGCTGCCGGAGGGCAGGTTTGCATTTGCGATTTTCGGCGTAGAGGAGCTGTAGAACGGCGACCCGCTCAGGGCATAGTTGCGGTCCACATAACCGGAGATGCCGCTGACGGAGCCGGTGCTGCTATACTGCCAATAGGAGAAACTCCCGCCTGTATAGGTGCAGGACGTGTTATACTGCGCCACCCAGCGATCCCACTGGTCATAGGTGGAACTGGTCAGATAGGTCGTCCACCAGTATTTATTCGCATATACGCCCGCCTCATAGCCCGCAGCTTCGATGGCGTTGCAGAAAACCTTGGTATTGGCCAAAATCTGCGACTTGGAGCAGGCGGAGGCGATGGCGGAATCCTCAAGATCCAGATAGACCGGCAGGCTGGGGGTGTGTCCCTCCAGCAGCCGCAGGACGTGGTTGGCCTCGCTGGTGGCCTCGGTGGTGCTTGTGGCGGAAGAATAGAGGTACACGCCGTAGGGGATGCCCAGTTCCTCGCAGGCCGTCACGTTTGCCTCAAAATAGGCGTCATCATTGGCGGTTCGGTTGCTGCCATAGCCGCAGCGGATGATGGCAAAGGAGATGTTGCCCCGGGCACTGTCCCAGTCAATGTCCCCCTGCCACTTGGATACGTCAATGCCAGAGGCCACGGAGTCAGAGGAGTCGATAGAGGCAATCATAATGCCGTCGTTGCTGTCCTCTGTTTCCACTTCAATCAGTTCGCCGTCCTCAAAGCGCCAGCTGTTCATGTCCTCCTCACTGGTGTCCGACACCAGCAGGCCGTCCAGGTCATAGACCAGTTTCTCCTCGGCTTCTGTGTCATCGGAGGCTGCCTCGGCCGCCTCGCTGACCACCGCGATTCCGGCAGCGTCCCCCGATTCCTGGTCGGTTTCCGCGTCCGCTGCCTCGGATGCTTCCGGTTCGGCTTCGGAAGTTTCCTGTTCCGCTTCCGTCTCGGACGCCTCCTGCTCCGGTTCGGACGCTTCTGGTTCTGCTTCGGATGCACCCTGCTCGGGTG
>JAJQFX010000067.1 GCA_021200895.1 Clostridiales bacterium
GCGTCTGACAGAATGAGAGACTTCGCCGGAAGGAGCGCACACGATGGAAGATGAACAAATCGTCGCCCTCTACTGGGCCAGGGACGAGGCCGCCCTGACGGAGAGCGACCGGAAATACGGGGCCTACTGCCAAAGCATTGCCTGGAACGTCCTGCGCAGCCGGGAGGACGCGGACGAGTGCGTCAACGACACCTGGCTCCACGCCTGGAACGCCATGCCCCCGGAAAAGCCGGACATCCTCTCCGCCTTCCTGGGCCGCATCACCCGAAATCTTTCCCTGGACCGCTACCGCCGCCGCCACGCCGCCAAGCGGGGCGGCGGGCTGGAGGCCATCGACCTGGAGCTGGACGATTGCTCCGCCGGCCCGGGGCTGGACAGCCATCTGGATGCCATCGCGGTGGCGGAGGCCATCACCGCCTTCCTCCGGGCCTCCGACCAGGCCACCAGGGTGATTTTCCTGCGGCGCTACTGGTACGCCGACTCCATTCAGGAAATCGCCCAGCGGTACCACATCAGCGAGAGCAAGGTGAAGTCGCTGCTGTACCGCAGCCGGAAGCGGCTGCGCCGGTATCTGGAGGAGGAGGGCATTGCGGTATGAGGCATGAAAGGCTGTTAGACGCCATCGGCCAGGTGGACGGCGACCTGGTGCAGGAGGCGGAGGAGGTAAAAACGCTGGCCGTCCCCCGCACCTCTGGCCACTGGCAGCGGTGGGCGGCGCTGGCTGCTGTGGCGGTGCTGGCGGTGGGGCTGTTCTGGGCCAGAGCCTGGATGGACAGCGTCACCAGCAGCGACAGCGCCATGATGGACGCCGCCGCAGAGGACACCGCCACGGAAGAGACCGCCGAGGAGCAAGTCGCCGAAGAAGAAGCGGTGGAAGACGAGGAAAGCAGCGTCTCCGGCCAGGCTTCCACGCTGTGGCCGCCGCTGCTGTCCGTCCGGGGCAGTAACGGGCAAGCCGTGACAGTGGCGGGAGAAGCCGTCGAAACAGCGGCGGAGGACGCCCTCCCCGATGCCGGGGAGGAAGGCGGCACGGACGCTGCCAGCGCCGAAAGCGCTGAAGATACGGAGGGCCTGCCCACCGTGACCTATGACCCGGCCCAGCGGACGCTGGCGCTGACCCTGGAGGACGATTCCGCCTCCGTCACCGCCGTCTGCACCGGGGCGGGTAGCGGCGAGGAGGCTGCCCTCACCGTCACAGACGGCGTGCTGACCCTGCCGGAGGGCGGCGAGGGCTGGTTGGTGGAAGTCACCGTCCAGTGGGTGGACGGACGAACCGGCCTCTACCGCTTCCGGGCGGAGCCGGAGAGCGGGGAATGAGCGCCGTCAGCGCCTCCATCGGGCCGTCGGTTTGGCGGCCCGATGGACGGGCGGGAATCAAATAGAGTGAAAGTTTTAGTCGAATCTCGTCGAAAACTTTTGAATTTTCAGAGTTTCAGACTTCCAAGTCTGAAACTCTTGACTTTTCCAGATTTTCGGGTACAATGGGTATAAGAGCTTTAGGAGGTGTCGCTATGGCTGAACTGATTGATCGCCCTGCGTATTTGGCGCAGCTTATCCAACACAAAGATGTGGATTTGGTGAAAATCGTCACAGGCATCCGCCGGTGCGGGAAGTCGTCTCTGCTGGACTTGTTCCACCAATATCTCTCCGACCACGGCGTTGCAGAGGCCAACATCATTCATATGAACCTGGAGTCGCTGCGCTATCGGAATCTTTCCGACTATCTTACCTTCTATGATTATGTCAGTGAGCGCATCCCCAAGGCAGGCAAAACCTACCTGATTTTTGACGAACTTCAGGCGGTGGCCCATTGGGAGAAGGCCATCGAGTCCTTCCGCCTGGACTTCGATGTGGATATTTATATCACCGGCTCCAACGCCTATCTGCTCTCCACCGAGTTTTCCACGCTGCTTTCCGGCAGATATGTGGAGATTCGTATGCTGCCGCTGTCCTTCAAAGAGTTTCTGACCTTTTACGAGTTCGCGCCCTCTGTCACGGTGGAGGAAAAATTTCAGCGCTACCTCCAGTTTGGCGGTATGCCGATTTTGAGGGAGTATCAGTTCAACGAGGCCAGGAGCAATCAAGCCCTGGAGGGGATATACTCCACCGTCGTCCTGCGGGACATTTTGCAGCGCAACGGCCAGGCCGACCAGGCCATGCTCCAGAAAATCATGCTGTTCCTCTGCTCCAACATTGGCAGCATCACCTCCCCCAACAGCATCGGCAACGTGCTCTCCCAGGAAGGGGACATCCAAACTGGGAGGGGCAAAAACGTCGCCGGTAAGACGGTGGAGCGGTATATCTCCATGCTGCGCAGCGCCTATATCTTCTACTCCGTGAGCAGATATGACGTGAAGGGCAAGCAGCTGCTGAAAACGTTAGGCAAACACTATATCGTGGATATGGGTTTTCGCAATATGCTGCTGGGGTATCGGGATGCAGACCGGGGGCATATCATTGAGAACATCGTGTTTCTGGAGCTGCTGCGCCGGGACTACCGGGTGTATATTGGCAAGGTCGGAGAAGCCGAGGTTGATTTCGTAGCAGACAAGCCGAACGAGAAGCTATATATCCAGGTGACGGAAAGTATGCAGTCGCCGGAGACCCGGGAGCGAGAACTGCGGCCGCTGCGCATGATACCGGACAACTATGAAAAAATCATACTGTCGATGGACAGGAGTTATATCAATTCCTACGATGGCATCAAATCTCTCTATTTGATTGATTGGCTGCTGGCTTAGGCTGTAGTGGCTGTAATTGCAAAAGGCAGAAACAGGGCACAGGTTCGTGCTCTATTTCTGCCTTTTTTGCCGTATTTGTGGCACGTCATGCCGATGGCACTGAACGGGCGCAAGTTTCCCCGCAGTCCGCGTTTGTCCGTTGATTCAGGGGTTTCGTTCCGGTTTTCTCAGTTCAAATGCAGCTTTTGTTTTAAATCGGCCTCAAATGCCAAAAGTTCATTCAGGCAGTCATCCAGTTGGGCGAACAACGTCTCCTTTGAGAGGTCTCCCTCCAGGCTGATGGCGTTGGTTCTGAACGGGACGCGATACTGCCAGTTCTCTTTTCCGAGCCTGGCCGGATAGAATTCGTTGATTTGGTCGCACAACTGCCGGAACTCCGGGGTAATGTTTTTAGAGCTGATAGAGAACTGGATATAAACTACCTTTCCTGTACGGTTTATGATTTCGTAGAAATAGTGGTTCTCCGTTCCCCAGCCGCTGGGCGCGCCTGGGATGTCCGGCAAAATTTTCGTCATGCCCGGCGTCGTGAACCGTGTGTATGTGCGGTTGCATTTGGCAAGGTTTTCCTGTACGCCGTCTCTGCTGATTACCCACTCCCGCAGGAACCCGGCGATTTCCATCCGTCTTGCGGTCAAATCATCCGTGTCCTGCAAATAGGGCAGAATCGCCCGGCACAGCTTATCGCTCCACTGGGCATGGAACCTCGCCATGCGGGGCCAATCGGCCTCCTTGGTCACGCTCACCCCCGGAAGGGAATAGGAGAGCCACGAAGCCTTGCATTGATTCGCCCGCTCCCATGTAAGCTGCGCCCCCACTGTTTGCTCGATTGCCTCCCTATGCGCAAACAGCCTATCGAAAGCTTCCTTGTTCTTTGCGGCATCCCCATTGCCCAGATAGAAATCCACCTTGGCGCTGTCATAATTGGCAATGCAGCTGACGCAGAATCCGCTAATGCCAAAGTATCCGGAAAGCGTGTTTGAACCGGTCGGGTTGACATTGCTGAACGTGCCCCGATATAAATGCTGCTTCTGAATGATGGGGATTGCGTAAGCCCAGTAGCGTTTTCGCGCCTCATACCGGTCTGCTTCCGCTGTTTTTTCGTCCTCCTCGTCCTTCAAATAGAACACCAGATCCATGGGGTCGGCCTGAAAGAGGGCGAACAGGCGGCGAAGAATCGGCAGCTTCATCATTGTGCTAATATTCTTCTCGAAATAAATATTCTCATCGATTTTCAGAGGCGCTCTGCGCCCTTCCGCTGTGCTGCTGACGAATCGCGCAAGCTCGGAGTTGTTATCCTTGCTAAAGGCAAGTTCGGACAGCACAGACCTGTCCTGCTGGTGCAGGAATTTGATGACGCTCTCATACATATCCGCCCAGCTTGCCGCCGGCCGCTCGATATTCTGATAGCTATACCGCACGAGTTCCCGGCCGGTCAGTTCCGCATTTTCATCATCCAGGGAGCAGGAGTCAAATTCCTTCTTGGTTGGCACGAAGTCTGTGTGAGGATACGCCCAAATCTCCCTGGCCCGCTCGGCCATCTCCGCGCTCCGCTCCTCCAGCTCCGGCAGCCCCCAGGCATCCTGGCGTGCGATTTTCTGATTCATTTTCAGGCCGCTGGCCCGGTACCCGCCTTCCCTGGCATCCCGCTTCTCCGCAAAGGAGTTGTTGCTGAGGCTGGGGTTATATCCGGTCAGCGTCAGGTTTGCCAGCCTGTGCAGCCATGTGGCGTGAATCTCCGCGTAATTCGGCCCCAGCGCCTCTATCCAGGCAGGCGTCAGATGCTGGGGCATGATATGCTCGATGGAGTAGACGTTGTTGTCAAGATGGGTATAGACGTCCTTTGTCTCCACCGTCCCATAGTTCTCAAAGCGCTCGAACAGGTATGCTTTGTATTTCCCCCGCATCTGGTAAACCTGTTTGGTCGTGAGCGCTTCTGTAAATTCCCTGTCATCCGGGAATCTGCCGCTATCTTTCTTGGAGAGCAGCGTATAAATCAGCTTGTTCACATAGTTGTTTGCAGTGTTATCATAGCGGAGGATCTCCCGGTTGAGGTTCAGAAAAATCTTATTCAGGGCGTTGGTCGGCACCTCGCAGATATTCCTGCGGAACAGGTAATTCTCCGTGATAAGGAAAACGGAAAGCACCTCATCCACCGTCAGCTTGCCGACCTGATTCAGCCGCAGCACTTCCATCAGGAAGGGGCGCGTCACCACGATTTCCAGCTGCATCATGCGGTAGAGGCAGTCATCCAGACGTTTGGAGTTTAATCCGCTCCGACAGGTGAGCAGCTTCTCATAGAGCCGGGCATAGCGCAGAAGGTCTTCCAGCAGCGTCTCCACCGGCAAATCGGCCTCCTCCGCATACCGCTTGAAGGCGCGATAGACATTGCTGACCGTCGGCGTGACCTGCTGCTTGACGCTCAGGTAGTCCCGGACAAACCCGCTGACATCGTTCGCCGTACATCTCTCGATTTTTGCCCAGTAGGTGTCATAGCACCTGGTCTGCTCCTGAGGAGACAGACCCATTAAAATATAATTCCGAATCTTATCTCCCTCGGTCAGGGCCAGGCCAGTCGAGTTCAGGCTCTCAAAAATCAGCTGGGCGTTATCGCCGGAGTCAAGGGTGATGCAAATGATTTCCAGCTTTCCGATGGCGGCGAACAACTCATCCACCGTCACCTCTTCCTTGCGGATCATCTCACAGAAGAACTGGTAGTTGTGGGTGAGGTTTGAGGTGCGGTCATAGTCCTCCGGGTCTCCGAACAGCTTTTCCAGCGCCTGCCGGTCGCCCTTCACCGGGCGGAGCTTGATTTTATCGCCTTCCCTCGCCCAGGGCGCAATCAAAAACCGCTGACTGATTTGCTCGTCCAGCTTTTCCTCCGCCGATGTGACCTCCCCGTTTGACACAAGATTGCAAATCGCCAGGAGCAGCAGGGAAACGGTGGTCAGCCGCTGCTGTCCGTCTATGATATGATATTCGATTTTCCCGCCATTTGGCACCACTGACGAGACAATGCTGCCAAAGAAGTGGCTCTCCCGCTTATCCAGAATGATTCTTTTCAAATCATCGTAGAGCTGACGGCAGTTGTCGTTCTTCCAATCATAGTTCCGCTGGTAGACGGGGATGACATACCGCTTGTCCGCCCCTTCCATGAATCCCAGCATTTTCGCTTCCGAGCCCTTCATAAACCTGCTCCCTTCCATTGTACGCTTTCCTGCCATCATCAGCCGCGGCGTCAGAACAGCGCTACATATCATTGTATCTATTATAACAGCCGGCTCTTTTGGATTCAATCACGAATTGCGGGCTGCTGCGGAGAATTTTCGTTTCCGTCTGTTGCATCGCCCTGAACGCCGACCGCTCAGCACAGCCCCGGAAAATTTCCGGTTGATTTTCCAACTAACCTACTATATAATAGGATATATAAAATCATTCAAGGGGAAAGGGGATTCCATATGCTGATTTCCACAAAGGGACGCTACTCCCTCCGGGTGATGATAGACCTGGCGGAGCACCAGGCCGAGGGCTACATCCCGCTGAAAACGGTGGCGGAGCGGCAGGAGATTTCAGAGAAGTACCTGGAAAGCATCATCAAGCTGCTGGTGAAGGAGCGGTTCCTGTCCGGCCTGCGGGGCAAGGGCGGCGGATACCGCCTGACGAAGGCCCCGGAGCAGTACACCGTCTACAGCATCCTGGCGCTGACGGAGGATTCCCTATCGTCGGTGTCCTGCCTGGAGGAGGGGGCGGCTGCCTGCCCCCGGATGGCGGAGTGCCGCACCCTGCCGCTGTGGCAGGGGCTGAATCAGGTCATCCGGGACTATCTGGAGCGGTTCACCCTGGCCGACCTGATGCACCGGGAGGGCGATTGGAACGATTATGTCATATGAACAGGCTGCGGCGTCCGGGTGCGGGCGCCGCAGCTTTTTGTCTCTGGCCCTGTGGCTGCGCGGGTTTCTTCAGAGCATACTTTTTCGGAAAATACAGAAATCCGGTTTGCATTTCCGCCCGCCTGTGTTATAATAGAAAGTGGCAAATCATAGGGCGGCGGACACCCGCCGCCGCTGTACCATGCGAGGGCGCGGCCATCTTGTGCGGCGCAGGAGGCGTTGGCAATGCTGTACCTGAAGCCCCTGAACTATGAGGATCGGGCGCTGGAATATCAGTTTTTTCAGGAGACGCCGGGGGAAAACGGCTTTGAAAATCATTGCAGATGGCTGACCTATTCCTACTTTGTGGAGGCGGCGCTGCCAAAGCTTCTGCGCAACGCCCAGGGCGTTGACCTGACGGTGGGCCGCGTGCCGGAGACGCTGTTCTTCCTGTGGGAGGACGGCCAAATCGTCGGGCTGTTCAAGGTGCGCCACTATTTGAATCAGGCGCTGCGCACCGGCTCCGGGCACATCGGCTACGCCATCCACCCGGCCTTCCGGGGCCTGGGATACGGCACCTGCGGCCTAGGGCTGGCGGTGGAGGAGAGCAGGCGGCTCCTGCCGCCGGAGGAAACGGAGCTTTACCTCTCCTGCACCAAAACGAACCCCGCCTCCCTGCGGGTGATGCTGAAGAACGGCGCCTACCTCCACCACTATGACCGGCAGAACTACTACCTTCGCATCCCCCTTGACCGTGCTCCCTCCCGCCAGACTGAAACCATGACAAAGGATGAATGCTACCATGAAAAACAACTATGAAAGCCCCCTCTCCTCCCGCTACGCCAGCAAGGAGATGCAGTATATTTTCTCCCCGGACAAGAAGTTCTCCACCTGGCGCAAGCTGTGGGTGGCCCTGGCCCGGGCGGAGATGGAATTGGGCCTTCCTGTCACCCAGGAGCAGGTGGATGAGCTTGAGGCCCACTCCGGCCCAGAGTGTATCGACTATGATGCCGCCGCTAAATACGAGAAGGAGCTGCGCCACGATGTCATGGCCCACATCCACGCCTACGGCGACCAATGCCCCAAGGCCATGCCCATCATTC
>JAJQFX010000230.1:0-16170 GCA_021200895.1 Clostridiales bacterium
CCCCCAACCCGCTGATTCGCTCCACCACCCCCGGCCTGGAGGCCAACCGCAAGGGCTGCCTGCTGGTAGGGGAGGACGGCGTCACCACCACCCGTGAGGGCGTGTTTGCCGGCGGCGACGCCGTTACAGGCGCAGCCACCGTTATCCTGGCCATGGGCGCTGGGAAGAAGGCTGCCGCCGCTATCGACGCCTATATCAAATCCAAATAAGCCTATCTGTGCGCAGCGGTATCTTCCGCAAAAAGCGTCTGCCGCGAAAAAACGGCAGACGCTTTCCTATTGTTTACTTCCGGTCAAAGGACGGGTTGCAGAGATAGACATTCTTGTGGTTCATCTTCTCCTTCGCCAACTCCAGCACCTCACCGAAGCGCTGGAAATGCACCACTTCCCGCTCCCGCAGGAAGCGGATGACATCGGTCACATCCGGGTCGTCCCGACAGAAGCGGAGGATGTTGTCATAGGTCAGCCGGGCCTTCTGTTCGGCGGCCAAATCCTCCGTCAGGTCGGCGATGGTGTCTCCCGTCACCTGAATCGTGGCGGCCGTCCAGGGGTCGCCGCTGGCGGCGGTGGGGTAAACGCCGGCGGTGTGGTCTACAAAGTAGGCGTCAAAACCGGCAGTCTCAATTTGCTCCTGGGTCAGGTTCCGGGTCAGCTGGTGGACGATGGTGCCCACCATCTCCAGGTGGCCCAGCTCCTCCACGCCGATGTCCGTCAAGACGGCCTTGCACTCGTCAAAGGGCATGCTGTACCGCTGAGAGAGGTAGCGCAGGGAGGCCCCCAGCTCCCCCGTCCGGCCCGCCGTACTGGGAGATGATGAGGTTGGCCAGCTTGGGGTTGGGATTCTTGATGCGGACGGGGTATTCCAGCTTCTTTTCATAGACAAACATAGGTCAATCCTCTCCTTTCAGGTCCCAGGGCCAGGGGGAATGGGTCCACTGCCAGCTGCTGTCCGCGGCTGCCGCCGCCAGGTCCAGGGGGCCGTTCTGCCGCTCATAGGCGGCACGGGAGCGCTCCATCATGGCGGAATACTCCTGGAACAGGGCGAAAGCGTCCTCATCGTCCTGATGGGTGTCCAGATACAGGGCCAGCTCCTGCAAGACGAAGTCCAGCGCCTGGAGCTGGGCCAGCGGCGTCATAGGCACCGGGGTGCCGTTCACCGCCAGGTGGAAGGGGAGGTTCAGGCAGGGAAACAAAGTCCCCTGGCTCAGGGCGTCACAGTCCTTGTAAATCGGGGCGTTCTCCTGCTGGAAGGGTACATAGGGTACCGCCAGCGGCGCGCAGGAGGGCATGGTGCCGTTGCAGTCCGTGCAGCGGCTGGTTTCAGATGACTTTCTGGTCATACGCACAAGCTCCTTTTCCGTGAAAATAAGTCGAATGCTGCATGATGCGGCGTTCGACTTATTTTATGCGCTGGCGGGGGAAAGGGTGCAGACCGGAGCGCGCTGCAGTTTGTGCCTGGAAAACGGCATATCATTCCGTTTCGGCATGGAAGCGAAAAAGAGACGGAAATCCGTAGGTCAGGGGCGCACCGGGTCACGCTTCGTTCCGGCTGGCGATTTCTTCCTGGACGGACTGGACAAAGTGCTTCGCGGCGGGGGAAAGCTCCTCGTCCGCCCGGTAACAGAGGTAGACTGGGGCGGTGACGTGGGGCTGTAACTGGACGACGGAGAAGGGGGCGTGGTCCGGGAAGTTGGAGTCCTCTGGCCGCACCGTCAGATTTTCCATCAAAATGGCGATACCCATCTCCTTGGTGACCAGATCCAGAACGCTGTCGATTCGATTGCAGAAGAAGGCGATTTTTGGGGAAAACCCCACCCGATGGCAGCTTTCCAGCACCAGATTGTGGGCGACGCTGTTCTCCGTCAGGGCAATAAATGTCTCGTCCTGAAGTCGCTCCAGCGGCAGCACCTTCTCCTTTGCCAGCGGGTGGCTATTGGGGAAGACGCAGACCAGGGAGTCCTCACAGTATTGAAAGCCGTGCAGCCCGGCATCATCCAGGCTGTTATTTGGCAGATGGGCAAAAATTACGTCGCATTTTCGCGCCTTCAGTTGGCCGATCAGGTCGTTGGGGTCGCCCTCTATCATGCGCACACTGCTGTTGGGGTACCGCCGCTTGTAATTGGCGAGGACCTCGGTGATGCGGTATTTCGCGGTGGCGGAAACCGTTCCCACCGCGACCCGGCCCCGCATGGATTCCAGCTCATTCTCCAGGTCGGCGGTATAGTCATACTCGGCCTGTACGATGGTTCTGGCGTGGGGCAGCAGCAGCTTGCCATACTTGCTCAGCACCACCTTGCGGGAGGTGCGCTCAAACAGGGGGACCCCCAATTCCCGCTCCATAGCCATGATGTGCTTGGACAGGGTGGACTGGCCCATGAAGAGGCGTTCCGCCGCCTCCAGGTAATTGGAAGTATCTGCCAATACGATAAATTCACGAAAATAACTCAGGTTCATTTGACACACCTCACAAATCTATTCTAGTCTGGAATCAATTATACAGGATTTTGAATTGCAAGTCAAGTTTTTGGAAACTATAATGTGAAACAGATACGAAAACCGGCTACCAAAGGCCCGCCAAACCGCCGGGATGAACGGCGTGCGGGAGCTCATCCAGCCGGACAAGCGGTATCACAAGAAAAAGGAGGAATATATCTATGAACAAAAACAAAAAAGTTCCGCTTTGGCGGAAAACAGTCTATGGCCTTGGCACTGGCGGCGGCAACGTCTTTAGTCAGATTGGCGCGGCATTCCTGCTGAGCTACTACACGGACACCGCGCTGATTGGTGCGGCGGCCATCGGTACCATGTTCGTTGTCTGCCGTGTCTTTGACGGTGTCAGCGACCTGGTTATGGGCGCTATCGTTGACAAGACCAACACCAAATGGGGCAAGGCTCGTCCCTGGCTGATTCTCTCCGCCCCGCTGACTTTCCTTGGCATTGTGCTGCTGATGCACGTTCCCTCTGGCGCAAGCGATGGGATGAAGTTGGTGTATGCCTACGTCACCTACATCTTCATGTCCGTCATCGTCTACACCATCTTCGGTATCGCCAACACCGCTATGCTGCCCCTGATGACCCGTGACCGGGATGACAACACTATGCTGGCCACCTTCTCTGCTGTGGGCAACAGCGTCATCGGTCTGATTGCAGGCTCCTCTATTACCCCTCTGGTGCTGGCATTCGGTTGGCATTGGGCCAGCATTATTCTGGGCCTGGTCGCTGGCGTCCTGATCCTTATCTCCGGCCTGGTGAATAAGGAGATGCAGCCCGAAGAAGGGGATGCAGACTTGGATCAGGTCGAGCAACCCTCCCTGAAGCAGCAGTTCCCTGCTGTCATGAAGAACAAGTACTTCTGGCTGCTCCTGCTGATTGGCACCTTCTCCCTGCTGATGAATGCCAACGCCATCGCCGCTCAGAGTTATTACGCCTCTTATGTGATTGGCGACCCCATGTTTATGTCTACCCTGATGACGGCAGGACAGGCGCCTGGCATTATCATTCTGTTCCTGATGCCTGCCATTTCTAAGCGTTGGTCCAAGCGGGCATATCTGTCCATGGGCGCTGTGCTGTTGATTCTCGGCTTTGTACTCACCGGCCTTGCGGGCACCAACACCACGCTGGTGGTCATCGGTGTGGTTATTCGCGCTCTGGGTGCAGGCCCACTGCTCAGTGCTGTATTCGCCTTGGTTCCCGATGTGGTAGAGTACGGCTACTGGAAGTATGGCGTCCGTTCCGAGGGCCTGATTTCTTCCGCCCAGTCCATCGGTTCCAAAATCGGTATGGGCTTCGGATCTGGTATGTGCGCCTGGATTCTGGCCGCTGTGGGATACGATGGAACTCTGGAAGTCCAGTCTGCCTCTGTAATCAACGCCATTCAAATCAACTACACCTATGTCGGTGCGGCTCTTGGTGTTGTGATTCTGGTGCTGGTGCTGCTGACTGACGTGGAGAAGTATGCAGACCAGTTCCACGGCATCGACGCTTCCGCAAAGTAATTCAAGCAATACACAAGGAAAACTCGACAGTTCTGCCGGGGCAACGCGCGGTCACACTGCTCCGTTGCCCCGGCCTCTTTATTTTAGAAAGGTTAGAAAGGATGGTTTAAAATGAGCCTGGAAAATAAGCCCTTTAGTCTGGAGGACTATGACAAGCTGGAAGGCTCTCTCCGCTTTGATGCCCCCGCCGAGGGCGGCGCACCGGCCATGGAAGTGAAAATGGCCGACATCAGCTGGGTCAAACGGAAATTCCTGGACATTCCCTATGCCGACCAGTCCCCGGCCCAGCGGCTGGATCTCTATCTCCCGGAGGAAGGGGAGGGGCCCTTCCCGCTGGTGGTGCATCTCCACGGCGGCGGCTTCGGCATGGGCGACAAGCGGGACGACCATATGGACACCTACCTGAAAGGGCTGGCCCACGGCTACGCCATCGCCTCGGTGGAGTACCGCCTCAGCGGCGAGGCCATCTTCCCCGCCGCCGTGCTGGACTGCCGGGAGGCGTTCCGGTTTCTGCGGAAAAATGCCGCGCAGTACGCCATCGACCCCAATCGCATCTGCGCTCTGGGCGGCAGCGCCGGAGGCAACCTGTCGGCTATCATGGGCATGAACATCCCCAACGGCCAGTTCCCCGGCGAGGAGGGCATGACCTTTGACACGGATTGCACCGTCCAGGCCTGCATCGACCAGTTCGGCCCCATCGACTTCCGCACCATGGATAACCAGGCCAGAGCCAACGGCGTCAGCTTCGTGGATCACGATACGCCCCAGTCTGCCGAGAGCAGCTATATGGGCGGCGCGCTGCCCTCCCTGTCCGACGAGTGGCTGGCCAAGGCGAACCCCACCACTTACATCAATGAGAACATGGCTCCCATGCTGGTGGAACATGGCTGTGTGGACAAGCTGGTGCCCTTTATGCAGAGCGTCAACTTCGCCAACGCCATTTACCAGAAGCTGGGCCAGGGCCGGGTGGAGTTCGTTCCCCTGCCCAATGCCGACCATGAGGACAAGGAGTATTCCAGCGAGTGGAATATGAATGTGCTCTGGGCCTGGCTGGACAAAACCCTGTAAATTTGGTACGATTAGAAGGAGAAGATTACCATGAAAAAGTGGATTGCTCTGCTTCTGGCATTTGCTCTGTGCCTGAGCCTGGCTGCCTGCGGCTCAACGGGCACTTCCGATAGCGCGGCATCTTCTGCGGCGGAGGAAAGCGCCTCCTCTGAGGAGAGCCGGGTGCAGGAGGAAGCATCTGTGAGTGCAGCCATCGAAGAAGAACCCACTGACAGCGCAGCAGAGCCGGAAAGCACCGACACCCTCACCAGTGACGTGCTGCCGGAGGACGTGATTGGCAACACCTACATCTACGATGAGGTCAACGAAGAGTACGGCTTTACCACAAGCTGGGAGTTGACCTTCACCGGAGAGGGCGAGGGCACCATGTTTGAGCCCAATGACCTTATGGGCGACACCACCTATACCGTCTCCTGGAGTTACGCCGACGGCCTGTACACCGTCACATTGGTGGAATCTGACAATGGCAACATGACCCTTTCCACCATGTTTGACGAGAGCTACACCTGCAACTACGCCGTGATGAGCGACGGCACCTTTGCCCCCGCCAACGCCAGCGACACCGCAGCTGTGGAAGCCGCCAACACCGGCTCTGAAAACGCAGACTATCCCGCCGTCTCCTATGCCTCCAACTCGGACGCCCAGGTGATGGACATTTATCTGCCTGAAAACGCTACGGGCGCTGACCCCGTCATCGTCGTGGTACACGGCGGCGGCTTCAAGTTCGGCGACCAGACCATGGACATCATCCAGCCTGTTATTGAGGCCGGCGTAGCCAACGGCTATGTGGTCGCCTCTGTGGACTACCGGAAGTCCGGCGAAGCGACCTTCCCCGGTGCGCTGGCCGATGTCAAGGCAGCGGTGCGGTATCTGAGAGCCAACGCGGAGCAGTATGGCATTGACGCGGAGCAGGTCGTGATTTGGGGCGAGAGCGCAGGCGTTTACCTGTCCCTGATGACCGCTCTGACCCCGGAGGTAGAATCCCTGAACGGGGATGTGACCGACAACCTGGAGCATTCCTCCTCCGTGACCGCACTGGTGGACTTCTACGGCCCCGTGGAGTTCTACACCATGGACGATGAGTATGCAGCCCTGGGCATCGAGGGAACCACCTACTCCTCTGATTCCTCCTTTGAGAGCGCCTTTGTGGGCCAGGCCATCGGAGCGGATGAGGAAGTCACCTACACGACCTGGTGGTACACCTATGTAGACCAGTTGCCGGAGGATTACACCCTCCGCGCCTGGGTGCAAGCCGGAGACTCCGACACCAGCGTGCCCTATACCCAGTCTCAGAACTTTGCCGAAAAGCTGACGGAGGTCATCGGCAGCGACAATGTGACCTTTGGCCTGATTGAAGGCGCAGAGCACGAGGACGATTTGTTCTATACTGACGAGAACCTGGCAGAGGTATTTGCATTCCTGGCCGACGCCCTCAGCTGACGCGGGGCATAGGGTAGTTTGGGACGGTGTCCGCCCCCATCTGTAACCGTCAACACAAAGCCCGGAGCCCCACAGGGACTCCGGGTGAAACCACATCATAAAAATGGAGGTAACGCAATGAAAGAAATGATTCCCATCATTAACAAAACCCTGGAGCTGACAGAGGTGCAGAACCAGTGGTTCTTTGACGACACCTATCAGTGCTGGTGCCTGGAGGATGTGCTGTACACCCTGAAGGCTACCACGCCCAAGTTCCAGCGGCTCAGCATCTTCGTCCCCGCCCCCTACATGAGTGCCCCTGGCGTCATTGACCCGACCGGCACTATGAACGGCTACACCGCCGCCACCGCCCCCGTTGTCCTGAACAACAACTCCGCCGGTTATATGCAGATGCCCCATATGTGGCTGGGCGGCCCCCGCTGCTTTGGCCCCCAGTACCTGGAGCGGGGCTTCGTCTACGTCACCTGCGGCAACCGAGGCCACGAGTCCAAAGACGAGAACGGCACTTTCTGCGGCAAGGCCCCCATCAACCTGGTGGACCTGAAAATGGTCATCCGCTTCCTGCGGCACAACGCGGCGTCTCTGCCCGGCGACCTGGAGAAGATCATCTCCGTGGGCTGGAGCGCAGGCGGAGCCATGTCCACCCTGCTGGCCGTCACAGGTAACAGCAAGAACTATGACGCCTACCTGGAGGAAGCCGGGGCGTTTATGGATGAGCGGGACGACGTGTACGCCGCCCAAATCTACTGCCCCATCACCGACCTGGAGCACGCTGACCTGGCCTATGAGTGGATGTTCTCCGCTGACAAGGAGAACGAACCCTCCCCCGCAGGCCCTGCCGGCACCATGACCCCCTTCCAGGAGGCCCTGTCCGGTAAGCTGAAGGATGCCTATATTCAGTACTTCAACGGCCTGGGCCTGCGCCACCCCGACACCGGTGCGGCCATCACCCTGAACCCGGACGGCCGGAGCGGCAGCGCCTATGACTACCTGATGGCGCAGCTGAACGCTTCCGCTACCAAGTACCTGACCAAGCTGGGCAAGGGCGAGCTGCCGGAGCAGTATAGCCCGGGGGATTACCTGAGCGGGAACTACACCTACGAGGCCCCGGCCCCCATGGGCGGCGGCGACAAGGAGCCGGACGATGCTGACCTGATGCAGGGCCATGCCGGGCCCGGCGTCGCCCTGAACAAGCCGCCTATGGGCGGCCCGGAAGGGGAGATGTCTGCGGAGCCGCCCTCCCTGGGCGATATGCTGAGCCGCCCGCCCAAGGGCATGCCTGCGCCGCCTCCCTTTGCCCCCGCCACCGTCACGCTCCAGGGCAAGGACAAGACCGCCTGGCTCTCCTGGGACGGGCAGCAGGCTGCCATCTCCGACCTGGATAGCTATGTGCTGAACCATCGCCGCCGCATGAAGCCCTGCACCGCCTTCGACACGCTGAACTGTGACAGCGGCGAGAACAAGGTGTACGGCTCTGCTACGCAGCCCACCTTCCACTTTGACAAAGCCGTTGCCCCCGCCATTGCCGCCCTGGAGCAGCAGTTCCCGGAGGAGTACGAGCGCTACTATGCCGCCTACGCAACGGATGTTCAGGACGCGGCACTGGCCCAGCGGAAGTGCCTCAATAACCCGATGAACTACATCGGCACTGAGGAAGCCTGCGACCAGGCCAAGTTCTACCGCATCCGTGTAGGCGCCAGCGATGCGGACACTTCCTTCTCCATCGGTATGACGCTGGCGCTGAAGCTGGCCAACGCCGGGAAGCCGGTGGATTACGCTCTGGTGTGGGATCAGCCCCACTGCGAGGCGGACTACGCCGGCGAGGTCTGCGACTGGATCGAATCGGTCTGCGAGCGGTAATGGATAACCGGTGGCGCGGAGGTCACTCCTCCGCGCCCTTCCGGGCCAGCGCCGCCTGATACAGCTCGTTCTTCGGCAGGCCGCTCTCCTGGGCCACCTGGCGGGCGGCGTCTTTGAGCCGCAGCCCCTGAGTCTCCTTGAGCTGGCGCACCCGTGCGGCGCCCTCCTCCAGGGTGAGAGGGGCGGCCTCCTCCGGGGCCTCGGCCCCTTCGACCACCAGCACGAACTCCCCCCCTGGGCGGGTTCTCCCGGTACCAGGCGCAGGCCTCCCCCAGGGTAGTGCGCCGCACCTCCTCGTGGAGCTTGGTCAGTTCCCGGCACAGGGCCACCCGCCGATGGGGGCCGAAGGTCTCCTGTAGGTCGCTGAGGGTGGCGCAGAGCTTGTGAGGCGCTTCGTAAAAAATCATCGTGCGCGTTTCCCCCCGGAGGGCATCCAGATGTGCCCTCCGGTTCTTTTTGTTTGTCGCCAAAAAGCCCTCAAAGGTGAACCGGCCCGTGGGCAGGCCGGAGACCGCCAACGCTGTCACTAGGGCGCAGGGGCCGGGGATGGCCACCACGGGGATACCTGCCTCGGCGCACAGCCGCACCAGATCCTCCCCCGGGTCGCTGATGGCCGGGGTGCCTGCGTCTGTGACCAGGGCGCAGTTCTCGCCCTCCAGCAGCCGGTTTACGATGGCGGGGCCGCTGGTCTCCACATTGTGGCGGTAGTAGCTGACCAAGGGCTTGCGAATGCCCAGATGGTTCAGCAGTTTCAGGGAGACGCGGGTATCCTCCGCCGCAATGAAGTCCGCCTCGTTCAGCGTGTCCGTTATACGGCTGCTGATGTCTCCCAGGTTGCCGATGGGCGTCGGCACCAGATATAGTGTTCCTGCCATAATTACCCTCCATTTTGTTCGTTTAGCAGCAAAACCGGCTCCACCGTCAGCCCTCTGCCGCTCTGGCGGACGCCCTCCACCAGGGCCAGCCGGGGCCTGCGGGTTGGGCTGGATTGCACCAGCTGCAATCGCTTCGGCTCGATGGCGGCTCCCCGCACGGCCTCAAATAAATCCGCCAGCCGCTCCGGACGGAGGCAGACCGCCAGCCGCCCGCCGGTTTTCAGCCGCTTTCCCGCCGCCAAACACAGTTCAGGTAGATTGCAGCAAAGCTCCGCCCGGGCCACGCCCCGATTCCCCTGGGCCACATAGCCCGTCTCCGGGGCAAAGTAGGGCGGATTGGACACGGCAAGGTCATAGTGCCCCTCCGTCAGCCAGCCCGGCTCCCGCAGGTCGCCCTGGATAACCGTTCCGGGCAGACCGTTCTCCCGGAGGTTCTCCTCCGCCAGCGCCGCCGATTCCGGGACGCACTCAATGCCGTCCAGCGTCAGGCCGTCAGCCCGCTCCGCCAGCAGCAGGGGCAGCACCCCTACGCCGCAGCCCAGGTCCAGCACCCGCCAGCCCGGGCGGAGAGTGGCGAACCGGGCAAGGCGCACCGAATCCGTCCCCAGCTTCGGCAGGCCGTCCCGCTGGCGCAGGGTGTAGCGGCCCAGACGCTCCACCGTTTCCATGGATGTACTCCTCCTGTCTGCTTGTTCATTGGCCTCCATTGTAGCATATGGGCGGAACTTTTTCCACCGCTTTTTTCCCAGCCGCCAGGGTTGCCACCCCCCGGCGGCTGTGTTATACTAAGTGTAATACTTATCAAAGGAGTGCCTTTTCCATGTCTATAGACCGCATTGCCAGCTTCACCGTTGACCATGACCTGCTGAAGCCGGGCATTTACATCTCCCGCATCGACGGGGACGTTATCACCTACGACCTGCGCACCTGCACCCCCAACGCCGGAGTGTATATGGATAACTGCACCATGCACTCGGTGGAGCATATGTTTGCCACCTTCATCCGGAACTCCGAAATCGCCCCCGCTGTGCTGTACTTCGGCCCCATGGGGTGCCAGACCGGGTTCTACCTGCTGGTGCGCAGCAGCGTCAGCCAGGAGCAGGTGCTCCAGGCCGTGCTGGACACCTTGCAGCGCATCCTGGACTATGACGGCCCCGTGTTCGGTGCGTCCCGGAAGGAGTGCGGCAACTACCGCAACCTGGATTTGCAGTCCGCGAAAACGCTGTGCAGGGCCTATTTGGACACGCTGCACGCCGCCCAGCCCATCGACTTTCAATATCAGAAGGAGTGACCTGTTATGATTGGTATTATCGGCGCAATGCAAATTGAAATTGACGGCCTCCGCGCTATGCTGGAAGCCCCTGCCACCCGCACCATCAGCGGCATTGAATACACCAGCGGCACCCTCCACGGGGTGGATGTGGTAATGGCGGTCTGCGGCATCGGCAAGGTGTTCGCCGCCATCTGCGCCCAGACGATGATTTTAAGCTATCCGGTGGACGCCGTTATCAACACTGGCGTGGCGGGCACCCTTTCCCCCAATATCGGGATTCAGGACATCGCCATCGCCTCCGACCTGGTACAGCATGATATGGACACCTCTGCCATCGGCGACCCGCCCGGCCTGCTGTCCGGCATCAACGTCATTCATCTGCCCTGTCAGCCCAAGCTGGTTTCCCTGGCGGAGGAAATCGCGGCAGAGCAGGGCTTCCACACTGAGACGGGCACCATCGCCAGCGGCGACCAGTTTGTCCACACCGACGGGGAGAAGGAACGCATCCGCACCGCCTTCGGTGGCATTGCCGCCGAGATGGAGGGGGGCAGCATCGCCCAGGTGTGCTATGTGAACCAGGTGCCCTGCGTAGTGATTCGGGCCATCTCCGACGATGCCTCCGGCAACTCCCCGGCGGACTACAGCCAGTTTGCCGCCAAAGCGGCGGAGCGCTCCATCCAGTTGGTCTCCCAGCTGGTGCGGCGCTACTGACACCGGAAAGGGCGGGCAATATGGAACGCAAACAATGGCTTGCCGAGATTCCCAAGGTGGAGCTGCACTGTCACCTGGACGGCAGCCTGCCGCCGGAGGCCATGACGGACTACCTGACCCGGACAGGCCGTGTCCCGGCGGGGCGGCAGCTTCGTTACTCCGTCCCAGCGGACTGCACCAGCCTGGCGGACTATCTGACCTGTTTTGACCTGCCCCTCCTGTGCCTGCAAACAGAGGACAGCATTGCGGACTTTGTCGCTGCCGTCCTGCGGGAGGCGGCGCGGGAGCGGGTGTTCTACCTGGAGCTGCGCTTTGCCCCCATGTTCTCCCAGGCGGAGGGGCTGACGCTGGAGCAGGTTTTTGCCGCTGTCCAGCGGGGCAGGGAGATTGGAACGGCGGAGACCGGCGTCCGCTGCGGCTTCCTGGCCTGCGCCATGCGGAACCTCTCCCCGGCTCAAAATCTGGAGATGCTGGAGGAGGCCACCCTGTGGTATCCTGACCTGATTTGCGGGCTGGATCTGGCCGGGGACGAGGCGGCCCACCCCACCCGGGAGCAGGAGCAGCTGTTCCGCCGGGCCAGAGAACTGGGCATCCCCTTCACCATTCATTCCGGCGAGACGGGCAGCGTGGAGAACCTGGAAGCCGCCCTGTCCTACGGCGCGGCCCGGGTGGGCCACGGCATCGCCCTGCAAAAATCCCCGGCGTTGCTGCGGGCATATGCAGAGGCGGGCATCAGCGTGGAACTGTGTCCCCTCAGCAATTTGCAGACCAGGGCGGTACCCGGCTGGGAAGCATATCCCTTCCGGCAGTTCTATGAGGCCGGGCTAACCGTGTCCGTCAACACGGACAACCGCACCGTCAGCGGCACCACTATGGCTGCTGAGCTGGAGCGGCTCTGCGTTCACTGCGGGCTGACCCCGGCGGAGGTTCCGGCGCTGCTCCGGAACGCCAACCGCTGCTCCTTTGCCCCGCCCCAGGTAAAAGCTGACTATGAGGCGGCATTGCAGGCATTTTTGCGGCGGAATCCACCAGAGGAGGTCACGATACCATGAGAAGAAGCGACCGGGCCGTCACCGATTCCCAGAAAATCGACGCCGTCATTCAGTCCTGCGACTGCTGCCGTCTGGCCTTCGCCACCGGCGGCGCGCCGTATATCGTTCCCCTGAACTTTGGCTTTGCCTGGGAGGATGGCGTGCGGGTCTTTTACTTTCACAGCGCCACCGAAGGGCAAAAACTTGACCTGCTGAGGGAATGCCCCGTGGTAGGGTTTGAACTGGATACCGGCCATCATTTGAACGCCGGGGACACCGGCTGCCAGTATTCCTATCGCTTTCAAAGCGTCATCGGCACAGGCCGGGCGGCGCTGGTGGAGGATGCGGAGGGAAAACGGCAGGCGCTGACCCTGCTGCTGGCCCATTATACTGGCCGGAGCGGCTGGACTTTCCCTGACGCCGCGCTGGAGCAGGTGGCGGTCTGGCGCATGGAGGTGCTGACCCTCTCCTGCAAGGAGCACACCTGATACCTTCTCATTGCCGCTTGAAATGCTGCCCCGCAGCTACTAATAGTTGCAAATTTTGAAGTTTTTTCAAAGATATAGAAAGGAAAACATTTATGCTTTGCCCTTATTGTGGAAAAACGACGAAGGACGACGCCCTGTTCTGCGCGACCTGCGGCCATAAAATCGCCCGGTGCCCTTCCTGCAACCGGGTGCTGAGAACCAACGCCAGATTTTGCGGCTTTGGCGGTACGGCGCTGCCGCCGGAACTGCTGCTGGATTTGCCTGCTCCGATGGCTGCGGCGGTGCCGCTAGTAGCGCCGCAGCCAAGGTATGTCTCCAACGAGGCCCACCCTGCGGGGCAGACGAAGGAGCGCTCCAGGCGCCCCATCATCCTTGCCGTGGTACTCATTGTGCTGCTGCTGATTGGCATTGTGGTGGGCGTTGGCCTTTGGCAGGGCTGGTTCTCCTCTGACCGCTCCAGTGATGAAGAGGGTGCCCTCTCCGTCTCAGCAGGTGAGGCGGCCGACCAGAGCGAAGCGCCGGAGGAAGGAACGTTGGCTGCTGCTGCGAGCGAGCCTCAGCCGGAGGACGCCGTTCAGAGCGAAGCGGCCAACGAAGCAGAGGGAAACGCCGCCCAGTCCTCCGAAGCGGCGGCGGAAGCAGACGTGGAAGCGGAGCAGGCAGAGGTTCCTATCTCAGAGCGCACCTATGAAATCGTAGCGTCCGACCTGTCCTGGTCTGAGGCCAACGAAGCAGCCAGGGAAGCGGGGGGCCATTTGGCGACCATCACCTCCGAGGAGGAGTATGACGTCCTCTGTACTCTGGCGGACGAAAGCGGGCTGAAATACCTCTGGCTGGGCGCGGCCCTGACCTCGGATGAGATGATATGGGGCGAGGACGGCTGTTGGATCACCGGGGAAGCCTGGGGCTTCGATGCCTGGTATCCCGGAGAGCCCAGCCTGGCCGATGCGGACGGCACGCAGGAATTTTGCCTGTGCCTGTGGAATGCCGCTTATGATGGGGCGGACATTGGCTGGACCATGAACGACCAGCGAGATAAGCTGGTGGAGGATTTCCCCTCCATCAGCGGAAAGGTTGGCTACGTCATTGAATTTGACGACGGGTATGTGGAATGATGGATGAGAATGGACGGCGGAACCTATTCCGCAAGATTGGCCTTGTCCTCTGGTCCCTGGCCATGCTGGGGGCAGGGGTCGCACTGGGGATGTGGCTGACGGCAAACGCGGTCACCCCCGGCTCGGACGGGGCAGACAGCGCGCCTTACTCCAGCCTGGTGCAGGAATCAGACGGTTTGACCGCCGAAGAAGATTCTGAGGCGGCGGAGTCCTCCCTTGCGGAGGCGCAGCCGGATGAGTTGGAGGCTGACCAGGAGCCGGATACGTCCGACGCCTCTACAGAGGCCGAAAGCAGCGTTGCACCGGAGGAGCCTGAGAGCGCTCAGGAGCCGGAAACGTCTGACACGTCCGCAGAGGCTGAAAGCAACGCCGCGCCAGAGGAGCCAGAAGCGCCCGACGCTTCCACGGCGGATGAAAGCGGTACCACACCGGAGGAGCCAGAACTCACCCGGGAGGAGGCCATCAAAGCCCAGGCCCAGGAAATCCTGGATTCCATGACGCTGACGGAGCAGGTTTACCAGATGTTCATCGTCACGCCGGAGACGCTGACAGGGGTATCCACCGCCACACAGGCGGGGGCGACTACCCAGGCGGCCCTTCAAAGCCGTCCGGTAGGCGGGCTGGTCTACTTTGCCGCCAATATCGTCACGCCGGAGCAGTGTACCACCATGATTTCCAACACGCAGTCCTACTCCAAAATCGGCCTGTTTATTACGGTGGATGAGGAAGGGGGGCGCGTTGCCCGCATTGGCAAGAACAGCGCTATGGGTACCACCACCTTCCCCAGTATGTCCGACATCGGCAGCGCCGGCGATGTCAGCAAAGCCTATGAGGTGGGCAGCACCATTGGCACGGAAATCGCCCAATTTGGCTTCAATCTGGACTTTGCGCCGGTGGCGGATGTCAACTCCAACCCCAATAACACCGTCATCGGGGACAGGGCCTTCGGCTCTGACCCGGAGGCCGTGGCTGAGATGGTGGCGGCGGCTGTCCAGGGTTTCCGGGACAGCGGAATGCTTTGCACCCTAAAGCACTTCCCCGGCCACGGGGATACCGCCACCGACAGTCATTACGGCTATACGGAGGTGCAGAAAACCCTCCAGGAACTGCGGAGCGTGGAGTTCCTGCCCTTCCAGGCGGGCATCGACGCCGGGGCGGACTTCGTGATGATGGGCCACATCTCCGTCCCGGAGGTGACAGGGGATGACACCCCGGCCAGCCTGTCCGCCACGATGGTCGGCATTCTGCGGGACGAACTGAACTTCCAGGGGTTGATTATCACCGATTCCATGGTGATGAACGCTATTACCGACCGGTACTCTGCCGGAGAGGCGGCAGTGCTGGCGGTGCAGGCCGGTGTTGACGTGATTCTGGAGCCGTCCAGCCTGACCGACGCGGTGCAGGGCATTTTGTCGGCGGTGGAGGATGGCACGATTTCGGAGGAACGCATTCAGGAAAGCGTGCTGAAAATTCTGGAAACGAAAATTGAAAACGGCATCATAGCCTCAGAGTTCTGACGGCAGGCGCGTCCCTGCTAGCGACGGGATAATTGTGTAGGAGGATTTGGTCATGGGTCAATTTGCCATAGAATGTCCGTAGTGCGGCAATTATGTCACAGCCTACAATGGGCTGCGCAGTGATTTTTGTGGCGCTGTCTGTCCTCTTCCCTCAGTTGCCGCTGTGGGTTCCACTGGCGGTTTATATTCTGCTGACCGGAGCCGCTGCCATCGGGCTGATTGCTGCGGATACTTCGAGAGGCTATGTGCGGGGGCAGAGCCACAAGGTGGAAAGCAATACGGACTTCATGCGCTGGTTTTATGGTCAGGTAACGGCCCTCAGCAGTCAGGCGGAGGATACCGCCCTGGCTGGCGACTTGCAGCGGCTCGCTGAGGAGATACGCTACAGAGATTCCGTCAGTAGCGCAGCCACAAGGGAGTTGGAGGATAAGCTTTACGGGAAGTCACTGCCCTCGGTTCGGCCCTCGGCGGCGGCGATACGGTGGGTGCGGGCAGATTGTGCCAGCAGCTTTCCAGAGATTTGGAGGCCCGGAACGCCTTGTGCAGGGCCTATAAGGGCCGCTGGCCGGAATCTCATCGAAGCGGCGGACAAACGACCTAACACCTGCGCAAGGCGCACAACATTCAGCCCATCAGGGGGAGGAACGCCCTTGGTGGGCTGCTGCGATTCCTTGCAAGTTTACAGCAATATCCGCAAGCGAAGGTTGCCCAGTTTCGGAAAAATTTTCTTGACAAACGACTGGCCCCGTACTATAATAATACCTATTGATTGGCTTGGACGATTAGCTCAGCTGGCTA
>JAJQFX010000230.1:16270-46900 GCA_021200895.1 Clostridiales bacterium
GAGCATCCGCTTGACGTGCGGAAGGTCACAGGTTCGAATCCTGTATCGTCCACCACTTTTTCTCTGAACAAACTCAATTATGGACGATTAGCTCAGCTGGCTAGAGCATCCGCTTGACGTGCGGAAGGTCACAGGTTCGAATCCTGTATCGTCCACCAGGACAGGCTATGTGATTGTGTTTTCACCTTCACTGAGCCTGTTTTTGTTGTGTCCCCTTGCGTCCTGTGCGTAGGAGGGCATTTTGCCATAAAAGGAGCAGACAGCACCCTTGTGGTGCTGCCTGCTCCTTTTTTTGCCGGACGATGCACAGAAGCGGCGATGGGCTGATTTACAGGCAACGGCGGCGCTACACGCGGCACCAGCAAGGCGGACGCGGAAAAGGCCCTGCCCGGTAGGGGCAGGGCCTGAAGGTCAGTTGTAGTTTCTCTTTCCGGTTGCGCCGTATCAGGCGGCATTTGCCTTGTGCTTTTTCAGGAAGCGGATGATGAGGTAGGCTTTCCCAGCCACCAGCAGCACGCCAACGACGGCATCGACTGCATAGAAGGCGGTGACCCAGCCGGGGGTGGAGAAGTTCCGTTCATCCATGGCGCTGGAGTTTGCCAGGCTATAGAGGATGTTGTGAGCGGCGTTCCGCATGGCAATAACGGTGTTGGCATCGCTTGTGTCGGAAACAAATGCCTTGGTGTCGCCGGAAGAGGACAGCATCTTGTCGCCCCCACCCGGATGGCAGAATCTGCCAGCATATAGCCATCGTCAGTACCGTGGAACCAGTCGGACACAGTGGAGCCTACGAAGCCCCACTCATCCCGGAGTACCGTCTGGAGCAGCTCCTCACAGGCACCGGCCCAGACATTCCCGATATAGTTAAAGGCAGTCATGACGTTGTCGGCACCGCCAATCTTGACGGACATCTCGAAGGATTTGAGATAGATCTCACGCATGGCCTGCTCATTGCACCAGGTGCAGAGCATAGAACTGCGGTTGATTTCAGAATCGTTGAGGGCGAAATGCTTGATGTAGCACTGGATGCCATACTCCTTGGCACCGGCCACTTCGCTTGCACCCATCCAACCGGAGAGCACACCGTCCTCGGAGTAATACTCGAAGTTACGGCCAGAGAAGGCGGTGCGGTGGATGTTCATGGCCGGGCCGTACCAGCCCACCACGTTCATGTCGTTGCACTGCTGACCCATCATCTGGCCACGCTGATAGGCCAAATCCTTGCTCCAGGTGGCGGCAATCATGGTGGCACAGTTGAAGGCGGTGCCGGACTCTCCGGTATAGTTGTTGGAAATAGCAGCGGGGCCGTCGCACTCGATGGTGGCGGGGAGGCCGATGGAGTCCACTTTGGCGTTGGCGTATCCACCGGTGCCAATCAGCTGATTCATCTCGTCCACGGTCAGCTCGTCCAGCAGGTCGTCCCATAGGGGGTCGTCATAGTCCAGCCCCACCATATCCTGAATGGTCAGGCCGTTGCTTGCGCCTGTGGTGGGCATGACTGCGTCCGGGTCATCATACTCGGAGGAATCATAGGTGTTCTGGCTATAGAAGCCGTCCAGGACGGTCTCCGTCATGGTGTAGTCGGTGGGGGCTGCGGTTGCCTCTGCATAGTTGGCGAAGCCGTCGGCGCGGCTCAGGTAAGTCACATCGCCAGCGGCGTAATCAAACTGGTTGGTAGCTACAACGCTGTCAGTGGAACGCGCGCCGTCATTTTCATCATTATAAATGATGTCGCTTGCCAGAGTGACGGTGCGGCTGTCGATGACGGTATGAGAATCGGAGCGAATGCTGACCTCATAGTCACCCGCATCCAGCACATAAGCGCCGCCCTCGGCCTTGATGCCGGAGTAGTCATAGGAGGCCATGTCCTCCCAGTTGAAGGAAATGGTAACGGTTTCAGAGGTGCCAGGCTCCAGCAGGCTGGTCTTGGCAAAGTCCACCAGGTTGACAGAGGACTTCTCAATGCCGCCGTTGGTATAAGGGGGCGTGTAATAAACTTCCACTACGCTCTTGCCTGCCACATCGCCGGTGTTGGTAACGGTGACGGTCAGGGTGATGGCAGTACCGTCGTCCTGAATGTCGGTGATTTCCTGGTCAAAGGTGGTGTAGCTCAGGCCGCAGCCGAAAGGGAACTGCACGGTGGCGTCATAGTCGATGAGGCCCTCCTCAGCGGCAGTCTCATAGAATTTGTAGCCCACATAGATGCCCTCTACATAGTTGTTGAAGGACACATAGGCGCTGGAGGCGGTGTCAATCGCCACCAGTTCCTCGGAATCGTCATAGATGAAGCTGCCCACATAGTTGTAGGCCGGGGAGCTTGTCAGGTCGTACACATAGGTGTCCACCAGCTTGCCGGAGGGGTTGACCGCGCCGCTGAGTACGCTGCCCAGGGAGCGGAAACCAGTCTGGCCGGGGCCGGCAATCCACACGGCGGCGGTGATGGAGTTATACTCCTCCAGGAAGCCCAGCTCCATGGCGTTGGCGGAGTTGATGACCACGATAACGTTGTCAAACTCCTCACACACCCGCTCCAGCATGGCCTCCTCGCGGTTGCTCAGTTCCAGATAGGACTTGGAGGGGTCTACATCGTCAGCATAAGAGGTGTAGCGGACGCCTGAATAGCCGGACCAGCCGCCAGTGTACTCAAGGGTATCCTCGTCGGTGATGCTGGTGGGCAGGTCGGCATTCTCGCCGCCGGAGCGGGCAATCACCACAACGGCGGTGTCGGAGAACTCTGTGGCGCTCTCAAAGATGCCCGCCTCCTCGTACTCATCAATGGTGGGTTCGGGGATGGTTCAGTCCTGGCCGTTCATGCCCACGGTGGGCCGCTCGTCCAGGAACTCAGTATAAAAGTCAGAGATGGTGGTGTTCAGTTCAAATCCTGCTTCCTCCAGGCCCTGGAGCAGGGTGACGCAGGTACTCTCGTCCACAGAGCCGGAGCCGGTGCCGCCGTAGACCGGATTAGTGGAGGACCAGCCGAACACATTTAGCTTGGTGACGCCAGACAGGGGCAGAGCATTGTCATCATTTTTCAGCAGGACGATGCCTTCATCGGCGATGTCCTCCACCAGCTCCTCCGAGGCGGAGATTGTCTCGTCGTTCAGCAAATAGGTATCGCCCAGCAGATTGTTCAGCAGGCTGTACTCAGGGCCGAAACAGATGACGTTGACCACGATGAGGACAGCCAGCAGCGCAGCTACCAGCGCCTCGCCGCGAATCAGCCCGGCCAAGGGCTGCCGGAACTTAAAGGCCACGATAGCCACCACGATTGCAATCACCAGCACCACGCCTAGGACAATCAGGTAATCCTTTAAGGCAAAAACGGTGGCGGTAATATCACTCATAGAAACCGATACAGAGCGGCTGGACAGATAGCTCATCAGTCCGGCATAGGCCCCAATTAGAATCGCCGCGATTACTACGATGACAATGAGCGGCTTCAACCATTTATTCTTCTTCATAATTGCCTCCTTGAATCATCTTATGCCAGTTCAAATCCGATATAGTTCATAGCGCCGGTTCCGGAGAACCGGAAGTACAGCGCCTTCACGCCAGCCTCCATCTGGAGCCCGGTGCTTGCGCGGCAGCTGCCGCCGCCCTGGCTGTGGATGGGGATGACCGCGTTGGGCGCGGAGAAATCCGCCGTCTCCGAGACCAGCAGCCTGCCCTCCGCCGCTCCGCTTACCTCTACGGAAATAGTGGTGGCCTCTCCCATCTGGAAGTACTTGAATCCGGCCACAGCGCCGTCCTGCATATTGGCGATGTACTGGTCTCCGTTCCCCTCCCGGTCCTTGCCGGTCTGGGTGAAGTAGGGGTGGTTTTTCAGGGCCTTCTTCGGGCTGTTGCCGTCGTACCGGCCTACGCCGTCCTTGCTCCACAGGTTGCAGGCGATTCTGGCCTCGTACCGGCCCACGCCCTTCAGCGGGCCGCCGTTCAGGCCGCAGCTGGTGACCTCCGCCTGGCGGAAGGAGCCGTCGGGATTTCGCACCAGTTTCTCCGCGCAGGCCTGGCGGGAGTAGGAGTGGCGGTTAGTCTGCCGGTGGTAGAAGATGTACCAATCCTCGCCCAGGTGGAGCAGGCCGCCGTGGGTGTTGCCCAGATAGTTGGTGCCGTTGCTCTCGTCCTCGTTGCCGTCCAGGAACAAGTCGCCCTGGCTGACCAGCGTACCGCCGTAGACGAAGCCGCCGTCCGGCCGGTCGCTGGTGGCATAGCACTGCTCGTGGTTGTGCCGGGAGGAGTAGACGAAGAGATAGGTGTCCCCATCCTTCCGGATGGAGCTGGCCTCAAAGAACTCGTGGTTGGGGAAGGAGCCCGGCCCTTCCTTGGGGAACAGCAGCTTCGGTTCCGTTTTAATGGTCACCATGTCCTGCTCCAATTCCAGCACCACGCCGCCGTCGTTGCGGAGCTTCCGGAAGCCGGAGGCCACGGCAGGCACCGGGGTATAGAAGCCGGAGTACAGCCAAACCCGTCCGTCCTCGTCCGCCAGGATGCCGGGGTCAAAGGACAGCTGGTCTCCGGCGCGGCGGCCCCAGATGGTGCCGTCCGGGTAATGGACGTGCCCCAGGAACTGATACTGCCCCGCCGGGGTGTCGCAGACGGCCACCCCCATCATGCCCATGAAATCATAGGCATAGTAGAGATAGTACCGCCCGTCCGGCCCCTGGCAGACATCCGGCGCAAAGAGCAGCCGCAGCCCCAGCGGGTTCTTCGGGTCCTGATTCTTCCGGAAAATGACCCCTTCGTTTCGCCAGTCGGACAGGTCGTCCACCGGAGCCGACCAGCAGACATAGTCATTCATGCAGAAGATGGGCGCGTTGAATCGGTCATGGGAACCGTAGACATAGACGCTGTCCCCAAACACATGGGGCTCGCCGTCTGGGATGTACTCCCAGGAGGGGAGATAGGGGTTGTATGCTTGTTGCTTCATGTTTTCACCTCCTGATTGTGTGTTGCCACACCGTTTCATGGTAAAAGGATAACATCTTGCAGCAAATTTGTGGGATGATTTGGCATAATCCGTCGTCACAGTTGCATAACTCGTCATTTACACGGTTTTGCCGCAGGGCGCATGACCGGAGTTTGTATAAAAGTGACAGATGCCTGCGGCAGAGCATAGAACTGCTCGCTGCAAAGGGAGCGGTTTCACAGATGGACACATTCTGCCGCTTGCAATTAAAACGGTTTTATGGTAAACTTCCAATAAGACTATCGGGCGAAAACAGGCTCTTTGGACGGAAACCAGGGGCATTTTGCCTGCAATCCTTGCAATCAGTGACGAAAACGGCAAAGGATAGAGGTGTGCTATGGGGGAAACAATTTACAGGAACATACTGGACGCACTGGCGCAGGGCGACGCTGTTTCTCTGCGTACAGAGCTGAACAGCATGGAGGGAACGGTGTCAGGAGACATGGTTCGCACCCTTGAACGGATACCGCTGACAAAGACCCCGGACGGCTTTGACAGCATCGGCCCCACGCTGGAGGAAACAGAGGGAAGGGCCACCCTTTGTGAACCGATGCTGCCGAGGGAACGGCTCATCGTTCTGGGCGGCGGGCACATCGCCCTGCCGCTGTGCGAATTTGCGGCGAAGTGCGGCTTCCGCGTCTACGTCGCAGATGACCGCCCGGCCTTCGCCAACCGGGAGCGGTTCCCCTGGGCCCAGGAGGTGCTGTGCGACAGCTTTGAATCCTCCATCGCCCGGCTGAACATCACCCCTTATGATTATGTGGTCATCATCACCCGGGGTCACACCCACGATGCCGATTGCCTGCGGGTCATCCTGCCGGGGCAGCGCCCAGCGTACCTGGGCATGATTGGTTCCCGGCGGCGGGTGAAGGGCCTGCTGGCTATGCTGGCAGAGGAAGGCTACAGCCAGGAGCGCATTGACCAGATTTGTACCCCTATCGGCTTAAAAATCGGCGCTGTCACCCCGGAAGAAATTGCGGTTTCCATCCTCTCGGAGCTGATTGCGTACCGGCGTATGCCGGAAAAGGCGATAGACAGCCCACGATATGTCAACCGTTCTGACCTGGATTTGGATATTCTGGACTATCTTGCCGTGAACCGTGAACCGAAGGCCACTGTCACCGTTATGCAAACCAAGGGTTCCACCCCCAGAGGCGCAGGGGCGAAGATGGCGGTCAGCCCCAGAGGGGACATCACCGGCAGCATTGGCGGCGGATGCAGCGAAGGAGCCGTGATTCGGGACGCCATTGACATCATTGGCACCGGAACCTATAAAACAATGCTCATTGACATGACCGGTGACGTGGCGGAGTCCGAGGGGATGGTCTGCGGCGGCACAATGCTGGTGCTCATTGAGGACGGGTCTGAGCAGTGAGCGGCTTCATCTACGCGGACAATGCGGCCACCACCAGGATTTCCGATGAAGTGCTGGAGGCAATGCTGCCCTATTTGCAGGAGCAGTACGGCAATGCCTCCGCGCTGTACCGGTTGGGCCGAAACGCCCACAGCGCTTTGGAGCAATCCCGCAGGCAAATGGCGGAGCTCTTGGGCGCCAGCCCCATGGAGATGTTCTTCACCTCCGGCGGTACGGAGAGCAACAACTGGGCACTGAAGGGGACGGTTCACCGTCTGGCCCGCCAGGGCAAGCGGCATATCGTCACCAGCGCGGTGGAACATCACTCCGTTCTTCACGTAGCGGCCGCTCTGGAGCGGGAGGGCGTTTCCGTCACCTATCTGCCGGTGGACGCTGCGGGGCGCGTTTCCCCTCAGGCGGTGGAATCGGCCCTGCGACCAGACACGGCGCTGGTTTCCATCATGTATGCCAATAACGAAATCGGCACGATCCAACCTGTGGCAGAAATCGGCGCAGTGTGTCACGCCCACGGCGTGCTGTTCCATACGGACGCGGTGCAGGCCGCTGGCACGCTGCCCATCCGGGTGAAGGAGCAAAACATCGACCTGCTCTCCCTCTCTGCACACAAGTTTTATGGCCCGAAAGGGGTGGGTCTGCTCTATTGCAGGCGGGACGCTTGTCCTGAAACCCTGCTGGACGGCGGCGCGCAGGAGCGGGGCCACCGGGCGGGTACGGAAAATGTGGCGCTGGCCGTTGGCATGGCGAAGGCGCTGGCGCTGGCCTACCAGAACAGGGCGGCAAAGAATGCAGCCGTCGCCGCCCTGCGGGATGAAGTGCAGGAGGGCCTGCTCCGGATTCACGACAGCCGTCTGAACGGCGACCCGGATAACCGGCTGCCGGGTACCCTGAACGTCTCCTTTGCCGGGGTGGACGGCCAATCCCTCCTGTTTCGGTTGGATTTGGCAGGGCTGGCGGCCTCCTCCGGCTCGGCCTGCGCTTCCGGTTCCCTGTCTCCCAGCCATGTGCTGCTGGCGCTGGGGGTGCCCTACGAGCTGGCTCACGGTTCCCTCCGCATTTCGCTGGGAAAATATAACACAAAAGAGGATGCTTCCGCCATCATCCGCATTGTGACGGAGACGGTGGCGGAGCTGCGGGGAGAAGCGTCTCCCTATCGCTGACAGAACAAGGGAGGGGGCCCCTCCCGGATTGGAGTATACTATGGCACAAAGGAATACGGCTACCCTGACCTGCCCGATTTGCAAAAAGGAGCATGAGGTTCCCCTCTGGCGCAAAATCGACGTGCAGGAAAAGCCGGACGCGAAGAAAGCCCTGCTGGAGGGCACCTTCTTTGACTTCTCCTGCCCGGATTGTGGTTATGAATCCCGGCTGCACTATGGCAGCCTGTATGTGGACGCCGCGCTGCGGGAGCTGATTTATATTGCGGAGCAGGAGGATACGCCCGTTGCCGATGCCGAGCGGGCCGCCGCGCAGCTGGCCCAGGACGTTCCGTTCTACCACAAAGGGGACAGCCTGCTGCGCATTGTCCGCCCTGCGGAGGACTTGAAGGAGAAGCTGCTGATTTTCGAGAACGGCCTGGACGACCGGCTGGTGGAGATGTGCAAGGGCGTTGCCCTGTCCCAGTTCCCTGGCGAGGAGGACTATTACGTCACTGACATCCGTTATGATATAATTGGTGAGCAGGAGTTGCTGCGCCTGACCTGTTCGGATGAAACGGAACAGTATGTGCTGGACTTTGCGGGGCTGTATGAGCAGCTTTACGGGCAGTTCGGTGCATTGCTACCGCCGCTGCGGGGCAGCGGCTTCATGCAGGTGGATTTGGAGTATGCCGCAGAACTGATGCGGGGATTGCAGGAGGAATGAACCGATGACGAGGATGTATATTGTTTACACGCTGCGCCAGGGGACAGACATTCGGAAGGCGCTGGAGCTGCTGCAAAAGACCCAGGACGACCTGCCGGAGGGCGCGTTCCAGCAGCTGTGCCTGCGCAACGAAAAGGGCATGGCGGAAATGCTGCAATGGATGCCCTTTGGAGACGTGGTGCAGATTCTGGACTTCCCCCACGCCTGGCAGGCTGCGGAGTTTGACGACAGCCCGGCAGGCAAAGCCCAGGCCCAGCGCACAAAGGGGATGTTCTCCAACATTGCGGCAGACAGCTGCCAAATCACGGAGTAAGCGCAATCGTTGCAGGAATCTGCTGTAAAAAAGAGAGGCTTGGCATGAACACGAATGCTGATGCAATTCCAAGCTGGAACGCACTGGGACAAATCGTACTGCCGCAGCGCAGTGCGGAGCAGTTCCAACGGATGGGAACACCTGTCACCCTCGCAAAAAATCAAACCCTGTACAAGGTGGGGGATGTGCCTGACAGCTGCTATTATGTCTGCCAGGGGCGTATTGTTGCCTTTGATTGCACCCCCGCCGGAGGCGAGCACATTTTCAGCGTCAATGTGCCGGGGGAGTTGATTTTGGTACCCAGCATGGTGGTGACCCACCCGCTGGTGCTGAACTTCAAGGCGTCGGAACCGACCCATCTGATTCGCATTCACAGAGAGACGCTGTTTCAGGAGATGGCGGATGATGCAGAGTTTTCCGCCCAGCTGGTCTATGCTCTGTCCGTCCGACTCATCGACACCATCGAGCAGTCACGGGAGCGAGGCAGCTATAGTGTACCTTGGCGGGTGTGCAACCTGCTGCTGTCCATGGCCGGACGATACGGCGTGCCTTATGACGGCAAGGTGCTGATTCAGGAAAAGATAAGCCAGCAGGCCATGGCCAATGAACTGCACGCCAACCGGGTGACAGTGGCCCGCGCCATTCGGGAGCTGAAGGATTATGGCCTTGTGGAGTACATCAACGGCTATTACTGCGTCCGCGACATGGCACGGCTGAAAAAGCATATGGACTACCTGGAGGTTCTTCCAGGCACAGAATAGGAGAGACAGTATCATGGAACATCAAAGCTATCAGAACCCGCCGATTCCGGCAGGCTTCACCGCCGCAGGCGGCAACTGGGACACCGGTTTTATCATCCGCCGGGAGACGGACGGCAGCGAGCTGGTATGGGTGCCGGTGCTGGCGCTGGAGGATTCCGGCACGCTGGCAGGCAAGGCGCAGCCCTTCGGCACGCGGGCGTATGGCTACAGCGGCGGCGTTAAGGCGGAACTGCCCGTCGCCCTCCGCCTCCAGGCGGACAGCGTAGAAAAGTACGGCGGCTTCTATCTGACCCGCTATTGCCTGTCCCGTGGGAAGGACGGCGGGCTGCATTCTGTTCCCGACGCTATGCCGCTGACCAACATCAATCAGTTTGACGCGGAGCGGGCAGCCCGCACCTTCGCCTCCGGGGAGGGCATTGCCAGCCATCTACCCTATGCGGCGGAGATGGATTCGGCGCTGGCCTGGCTGGTGCAAAACGGCGTGAAAACGGTGGAGGACATCACCAGCGCGGTGACGATTCGGAACACCCGCGCCCATCAGGACACGGTGACAGCCACCGGCAGCGAGGCGGAGCGCTATGCCCTGGGCTTCTACGACCTGGCCGGTACGGTGGACGAGTGGACTCAGGAGCTGACGGACGGCGCTTTCCTGTGGGGCTGCAACCCCTGCGCCTGGCCCACCACCTCCCGCTGTTACTTCGCCCCCTATGCCCGCTATACTTACACCGGCCTGCGGGCGGCGCTATACCTGGCCTGATACAGGTTTGTGCGCCTTACCAGAACAAACAGAAAGTTTCTTTGTAGTCCTCGCTACAGCAGTAGTGAGGACTACTTTTCTTTACCCCACGCATGGACTATATTGTATAGTGTAAAAGCGTGGACGCACTGTTTGTTAATTTTTAAACAAATATCAGGAGGTAGGAAAATGGTATTACCAAAATTTGAATACCTGACCCCGGCAACGTTGGAAGAGGCAACCCTGCTGCTTTCCGAGCTGGGTTCAGGTGCAAAAATCATGGCCGGCGGAACCGACATCATCCCCCCGATGCGGGATAAGGTGCTGAAGGCCGATTATCTGATTGACATCAAGCACATCCCCGGCCTTGAGTACATCACCTATGACGAGCAGGAGGGCCTGAAAATCGGCGCGCTGACCAAGCTGTACGACATTCAGACCTCCAAGCTGGTCAAGGAGAAGAACCCCTCTGTCGCCCAGGCCGCCAAGTATGTGGCCTCTACCCAAATCCGCAATAAGGGCACCATGGTGGGCAACATCTGCAACGCCTCCTCGTCCTGCGACACGGCGCCCATCCTGATTGCTCAGAACGCCGCTGTCCAGGTGCACGGCCCGGAGAATGACCGCGTTATCCCCGCCGGTTCCTTCTTCAAGGGCGTGAAAAAGACCTGGCTGGAGCCTAACGAAATCGTCACCGGCCTGGTTATCCCTCCGCTGGGCGAGGGCGAGTGCGCCGCTTACATCAAGCACTCCGTCCGTAAGGCCATGGATTTGGCCATCGTGGGCGTGGCGGCCTGGCTGAAAATGGACGGCGCGGTGTGCGTGGATGCCCGCATTGTTCTGGGCGCAGTGGCTATCACCCCGGTGCGGGCTCCCTCTGCTGAGAAAGTGCTTATCGGCAAAGAGTTGACCGACGACGTCATCGCCGAGGCTGGTATCGCCGCCATGAGCGACTGCAAGCCTATCTCTGACGTGCGTGCGTCTGCTGAGTATCGTCACGACATGGTGCGCGTCTTTACGAAGCGGGCCGTCAAGAAGGCCCTGGAAGGCTATGGTGAGGAGGACCACATCTGATGAAAAAGATTTTGAGCTTTACGCTGAACGGGGAGCCGGTGCAGGTCATCTGCGAGGATAACCGTTCCCTGTTGGATTTGATTCGGGACGATTTGGGGCTGACTGGCACCAAAAAGGGCTGCGAAGAGGCGGAGTGCGGCGCCTGCACCGTGATGATTGACGGCCGCCCGGTGAACAGCTGTGCCACCCTGGCCCGCGAGGTGGAGGGCTGCGACGTGGTCACGGTGGAGGGCATCGCCCAGAACGGTATGCTCCACCCGATTCAGAAGCAGTTTATTGAAAAGTGGGCCTTCCAGTGCGGCTACTGCACGCCGGGCATGATTATGTCCGCCAAGGCGTTGCTGGACAAGAATCCCCACCCCACCGAGTTGGAGATTCGGGAGGCCATCGAAGGAAACCTCTGCCGCTGCACCGGTTATGTCAAAATCGTCGAGGCGATTCAGGCCGCCGCTGAGGAAATGGAACAGGAAGGATGGGGTGAAAACGCACAATGAACAGATTTGCCGATAAAGAATACTTCCGCAAGCCGGAAGACTTCCGTCTAATCAGCTCCACCGAAAGCAAGTACACCCATGTGGACGCCTACGAAAAGGTGACCGGCAAGGCAAAGTACGCCGGTGACTTCATGGCTCCTGATATGCTGGTGGCCAAGGTGAAGCACAGCCCCTATGCCAGAGCGAAGATTCTGTCCATCGACACCAGCAAGGCCGAGGCCATGCCCGGCGTGAAGGCTGTCCTGACTGGTAAGGACTTCCCTGTCCGCATTACGGAGGATATTGAGATTCTCTGCCAGGGGCAGGTTCGTATGGTGGGTGACCCGGTGGTGGCCGTCTGCGCCATTGACGAGGAGACCGCCGAGAACGCTCTGGACTTGATTGATGTGGAATACGAGCCGATGCAGGCCATCTTTGACCCCCTGGAGGCCATCAAGGACGGCGCGCCTGATGTCCAGGGCTACGGCTATGATAACCACAACATCGGCCCCACCTGCCACCAGGTCGGTACCAATGACGGCAAGGACATCGATGAGGAGTTTGCCAAGGCAGCCTATGTGCAGCACGCTGACTTCAAGACCCATCGTATTCAGCACGCTCCTATCGAGCCCCACGCCTCCTACGCCACCTATGACCCGGAGAAGGATGAGTGGACGGTGTATCAGTCCACCACCATGAGTTTTGGCGACCAGTTCTGGCTGGCTCACGGCTTCCAGAAGGATGTCAGCCACTTCCATGTGATTCGCCCCTATGTGGGCGGCGCGTTCGGCAGCAAGTCCAACTGGCCCTATTCCGAGTTCATTGCCTGCGAGTTCGCCCGGCGCACCCTGCGCCCTGTGCGCTTCGTCCAGACCCGGGAAGAGGAGTTCCAGACCATGCATGGCCGCCACCCCTTCCTGATTCACATCGACACCGCCTTTGACGAGAACGGCAAAATCCTCGCCAAGAAGGCCGACCAAATCCTGGACGGCGGCGCTTACGGCGTCAGCCACTCCCAGTTTGCTGCGGTCAACCTCAGCGCCCTGTGGTGCGCCTTCCCCTATAAAATCGACGCCATCAACTTCCGCTCCCGCCGCGTCCTGACCAATACCGCAGAGGGCGGCGCCATGCGTGGCTACACCGCCTGCCAGGTGCAGTTCGCCCACGACCTGAATATGCAGTATGCCTCGGAAGCCATGGGCATCGACCCGGTGGAGTTCCGGAAAATCAGCGCCATGGAGCCTGGGTACCACTCTCCCGCCGGTCTGGTCGTCACCAGCTGCGCCTTCAAGGAGACGCTGGACGACGCCGCCAAGTTCATGAGCTGGGAGGAGCGGAAGCACACCATGAAGCGTGGCGAGGGCATTGGCTTCGCCGGTACCGCCTTCGTCTCCGGCACCGCCTCCCCAGTGCTGGACTCCCCCAACCAGGCGCAGACCAACGCCACCGTCCGGGTCGACCTCCACGGCGTCGTCTTCCTGTACTCCAACTGCCATGACAACGGTCAGGGCGCGGATACCGTTATGACTGCCATCGTGGCCGAGGAGCTGGGCCTTGACATGAACGAGGTCAAGCTGATTCAGCCCTCCACCTTTGATGCAGGTTATGACTCCGGCGCTTATGGCAGCCGCGTCACCTTCCTGGGCGGCAACGCAGTCCGCCGCGCCGCTGTGGACGCCAAACGCCAGATTCTGGAGGTCATCGGCGCAAAGTGGAGCGTGGAGCCCCACCTGCTGGACATTGTGGACCACAAGATCATCTGCCGCGACCTGGGCAAGACCAACCTGGAGATGTCCTGGAAGGATGCCGTCTACGCCACCATGACCACCAAGGGCGGCGACGAGGTCGTGGGCATCGGCTCCTACTATCACCGCACCAACAACCAGCAGTTCCAGGGCAAGCCCTCCAACTATGCGCCCTCCTACGTCTTCTCCACCGGCGCCTGCCACCTGACGGTGGACGAGGAGACCGGCCAAATCAACATTGACGAGTTCTTCTTCGCCCATGACTGCGGCCGCGCCCTGAACAAGCGGGCCGTGGAGGCTCAGCTGGAAGGCTCCATCTACTCCGGCCTGGGCTACGCAGTCTATGAGGAGTTGAAGCTGAAGGACGGCCGTATGCTGAACCCCAACTTCCGGGATTACCGTATGGTCACCGCGCTGGATATGCCCCATATCACCACCAAGTTTGACTATCCCCCCGACCCCGAAGGCCCCTTCGGCGCGAAGGAGTGCGGCGAAGGTACCACCGCCCCCATCGCACCGGCCATTGCCAACGCTATCCATATGGCTACCGGTCTGCACATCACTGAGCTGCCCCTGGACCCGGAGCGCATCTGGCGTCTCCTCCAGCAGCAGAAGGCTGAGCAGGCGGCTGCAAACGCATAAGGATGCCATAACAGCAAACGTTCCGCAGGGGATGTACCCTTGCGGAACGTTTCCCATGGTTCAGATTTAGAACAGGAGAACGCAAAATGTCGGAAGCGAGAAAAAACGATCTGATTTACACCATCATCGGCGTTGCCATTATGGTGCCGATTATGACGACGTTCAACAAGTACCTGGTCTATTCCCAGCGGATGGAATATCCCCTCACCACTCCCGCCTTCTGGAAGCAGGTGGGTATCGGCATTTGCCAGCGTTTGCCGGTGGTTTTTCCGTTGCAATTCTTCGTGGTGCAGAACTATGCCGCCAGAAAAACGGAAGAACACACCCATCCGGACGACAGCTGGGTGGTCAAGTCTATCATCCGGGCAGGCTTTTCCATCCTGATTCTCTGCCCTGTGCTGAGCCTGTACTCCAACCTGATTCTGGTGATAGAGGGCAACATCACCAGCGTGGCAGGGTTCATCAACAACTGGCTCCCCAAAATGGTGCAGAACTGGTGCTTTGCCTACTTCGCCCAGGTGTTTGTGGCGGGGCCGCTGAATAAGCACCTGTTCGGCCTCTACATGAAGCATAAGATGGCGAAAGCAGCGAAGTGACACCTCCCTCGCAATATTGCCGCAAAAAAGCAGCGTTTCCGTTTATATGAGCGGAAACGCTGCTTTTTGTTCGGTTTAGGGCGGCTGCTGCCTGTGCCAGCGCAGCAGCGCCTCAAAGTCCTGGGGGGTGTCTGCATCCAGGGCGATGCCGCCGTCCGGCACCGCCACGTCCCGGATAACGGCGCCGCTGCACTCGATGGCGCCCCGCAGTCCGCCGCCACCGCTGTAGCGCTCCAACCCCGGAAGCAGCGCCATGTTCAGCACCACGGGATGCCCTGGCTTACCCTGGTATACCGGGCGGATAAAGTCCCCCGTCTCCCGGAGCAGAGCGTCCACCGTCTCCTGGGAGACCAGGGGCACGTCCGCCGGAGAAATCAATACACGCTGGCAGCGCCCTTTTAGTGCGCTCAACCCCAGTCGGAGGGAATCCAGCTGCTGGGTGTGGGCGTATTCCGGATTATGGACAAAGGCGACCGGAAGGCCGTACAAATGTGCCTCGATGTCCTCATGCCGGTAGCCGGCGACGACCACGATGGGCTCCGCTCCGGCGGAGAACATCGTGTCATAGACGTGGCAAATCATGCTGACTCCGTCGATTTGGAGCAGCGGCTTGTAAGCCCCCATGCGGGAGGATAAGCCAGCCGCCAAAATGACTGCGCCGGTCTGCTCCATTGGAACCCCCTCCTAACTGTAAAACAGCAGAATGTTGGCCGGGGCCACCCCAAGCTCCGCGGGGTACGGGGTGGGGATACGGTCCTTCGGCACCCGCCACCAAATGGAAGGGCTGTCCGGCCGTTGGTTGGGATAGCGGAACTCCAGGATGCACTCGAAGGGCTCCTCCATTCCGCCGACGAAGGACACTGGGCATTTGTTCTGCGGCGAACGGGGGTTGAAGTAGTGGGCGCGGATGCCTATCGCTGTTAAATCATCCCGAACCGGCTGCGCCGTGGTGAAGCGCACGCCCCACTCCGGCACCTCCACCTCGTACTCGCCAACCTTCCGCGCCTCGGCGATGTTTTTGCAGCCGGTCAGGGCGGCGGCGCGCCGGTCGCCGGGGTCGGCGAACAGCTTTTTTGTGTCCTGGAGTGCCAGCAGTCGCCCCTCGTCCATGACGGCAATGCGGCTGCATAGGTGGTACGCCTCGTCCCGGCTGTGGGTGACCAGCAGGACGTCCTTGCCAAACTGCTTCAGCAGCTCCTGCATCTCCAGTTGAAGCCGCTCCCGCAGATGGGTGTCCAGAGCGGAGAAGGGCTCGTCCAGCATCAGCAGCCGGGGCTGATTCACCAGAATACGCGCCAGCGCCACCCGCTGGGCCTGTCCGCCGGAGAGCTGGGCAGGGCGATGGTTCACCAATGGCTCCAGTTGTAGGAAGGAGAGCATCTGTTGCAAGGCTGCTTCCCGCTTCGCCTTGTCTTTCTCGTAGTGCAGACCGCAGAGGATGTTCTGGCGTACCGTCATGTTGGGGAACAGGGCATAGTTTTGGAAGAGGTAGCCCACCTGCCGCTTCTGCGGAGGCAGGTCAATGTGTTTCTCCGAATCGAAGAACACCGTATCATCCAGGACGATGCGGCCTCTGTCCGGCCGCTCAATGCCCGCGATGCACTTTAGCGTATAGCTTTTCCCGCAGCCGGACGCGCCCAGCAGCCCCAGGACGCCGCCGTCTGTCTCGAAGGACACGTCCAGGGTGAAGTCGCCAAGCTGCTTGTAAATGTTGACGGAAAGGCTCATTTGCGCACCACCTTCTTCTGACGGGTCTCCAGCAGGTTGACAAAGAGCAGCACCACAGTGCTGATGGCCACGTCGACCATCACCCACCGGAACGCACCCGCCTCGTCGTTGGTGCGCCAGAGTTGGTAAACGGTGGTTGCAATGGTGGCCGTTTTGCCCGGCGTGTAGCCAATCAGCATACTGGTAGCGCCGTACTCCCCCAGCGCCCGGGCGAAGGCCAACACTACCCCCGCCAAAACACCCTGGCGGCAGGCGGGCATACGGATGCGCCAGAAGATGTAAGTGTTGGACAGGCCCAGGGTCTGGCCGGAGTAGGCCAGGGTCTCGTCAAAACTTTCGAACGCGCCCCGGGCGGTGCGGTACATCAGCGGGAATGCCACTATGGATGCCGCCAGGATGCCGCCATACCACGTCATCACGAATTTAATGCCGAACTGCGCCAGGAAAATGCCCATAGGACGCTTCGCACCGAACAGCAGCAGCAGGAAGTAGCCGCAGACGGTGGGGGGCAGCACCATGGGCAGCGTCAGCACCACGTCCAGCAGCCCCTTGACCGTCCTGGGCAGCTTTGCCGCATAATAGGCACAAAAAATGCCGAAAAAGAACACCAATACACAGCTGATGGCGGCAATGCGCACCGAGTTCCACAGGGGATACCAATCCATTTTGGCTGTTCCTCCTCCTTGTGTCATGGTCTGAAAGCCGATGAAGCACCTGTCCGCTTTGCAGCGAACCGGACGCACATCGGCTGCCGGATAGGATGCAGGCCGACCGGGTCAGCGAGAACCCTGTCGGCCTGCTTGAAGGTCACATTATGCGACAGGCGCAAAGCCGACGCTCTCAAAGACCGCCATGGCCTCATCCGTGGTCAGGTAGTCCAGAAACTCCTGGGCGGCTTCCTGGTTGGCGCTGGTTTTCAGCACGGCGGCGGGGTAGATGACCTGGCCGCACATATCGGCGGTGGCATAGTCCACGATTTCCAGCCCTGCGGAATAGGCGTCGGTGCAATAGATGACGCCGCAGTCCACGCTGGCCTCAGAGACCTGAGTGGTGACTTCCTTCACGTTGGTGCCGTAGGTAATGCAGCCTGCGTTAGCCAGTTCATCCTCATCAAGCCCGTAGTAAGCCAGAATCTTCTGCGTGTACTGCCCCACTGGCACGTCCTCGTTGCCCATGGCCATAAAGACGCTGCCCTCAGCCAGCTTGTCCGCCAAATCGTCAAAGCTCTCGATGCCGGCGGGGTTGCCATCGGGGACGCACAGCGTGACCTTGTTTTCCAGCAGGTCAATGCGGCTTTCCTCCAGGACGAAGTCCAGCCCGTCGGTATTTACCTCGGCGTCAGCGGTGATGTCCAGCTGATCCATCTGCTTCTGCCCGGCGGAGATGAACAGGTCGCACTCTGCGCCCTCCTCAATTTGGGTTTTCAGGGTGCCAGAGGAGTCGAAGTTATAGGTGATGGTGACGCCCTCGTGGGCGGCTTCGTAGGTTTCCTTGATTTCGGTCAGGGTTTCGGTCATGGAGGCGGCGGCAAAGACCACCAGATCCACCTCTTCGGTTTCCTCGGCTTCCGCATCAGCGGTGCTGCTTTCCGCACCGGCCTCGCTGGCGGCGGCGCTTTCGGCGCTGGCTTCGGAGGTGCTGGAGGCGCTGCTTTCAGCTGCGCTGCTGCTTCCGGTGCTGCTGTCGCCTTCGGTGGTGCTGTCACTGCTGCCGGAGCAGGCAACCGCGCCGCAGGCCAGGGCCAGCGCCATCAGCAGGGCGAGGGCTTTCTTCAGGTTGTGTTTCATGGTACAACTTCTCCTTTCATCCCATATTTCAGGGATGGTTTATTTTTATCAGCGTGATTTACACGCGGATAAACGAAGGGGATTAGGCGCGGGCGCAATCCTGCACCTCGTTGTGGAGCAGGCCCATGCCATGAGGGATGGTGTCAAGGAACACATCCATGCTCTCCATACAGGCTTTCGGGCTGCCGGGCAGGTTGATGATCAGTGTCTTGCCCCGAATGACGGACACCGCCCGGGACAGCATGGCGCGCTTCGTGATAGCCAGCGAGGCGGCGCGGATGGCCTCCGCAATGCCGGGTACCTGCCGGTCTGCCACTGCCAGGGTGGCCTCCGGCGCGGTGTCCCTGGGGCTGAACCCGGTGCCGCCGGTGGTCAGAATCAAATCCAGCTGCCGCTGGTCGGCCAAGCGCATCAGCTGCTTTTTCAGGGCAGCGGGGTCGTCTGCCAGCAGAAGCTGCTCCACCACTTCATAGCCGTTCTCTTTCAGCCGCGCTGCAATGGCGGGGCCGCTCTTGTCCTCCCGCTGGCCACGGGCACCCTTATCGCTGAGGGTGATAACGGCGGCCTGCCAGGGGCGGGGCGTTGTGCGGGGGACGATGACCATCTCATCCCCTACCGTGATGGTACCCGGCTCCAGCACCCGGGCAAAGACGCCCTCCCTAGGCATGATGCAGTCGCCCATCTTTTTATAAATTTCACAGTGACTGTGGCAGTCCTTCCCGATTTGGGTCATCTCCAGCAGCACATCCCCGCAGCGGAGCAGGGTGCCTACGGGGAGGGCACGGAAGTCGAAGCCCTCCACCACCAGATTCTCTCCAAACGCGCCGGGGGCAACATTCGCCCCCCGCTGGTTAAAGGCTTCGATTTTATCGGCGCTGAGCAGGCTGACCTGGCGGTGCCAGTTGCCCGCGTGAGCGTCCCCTTGAATGCCCCAGTCCACGGCGAAGTAGCCGCTGTCTACCGTTTTCTTTTGTGTTCCGCGCACCGCGCTGGTGCAGACGGCAATCACCTTTCCCATGGTGTTATCCTCCAATTTGGCTCATGCCTTTTTGCTCTGTAATGCTGTCCCGCTGGGTAAAACAGTGGGCACGGGGCTTGGCATAAATGGTCTGGCGCAGCGCCTTCCGCAAATCTGCGTCGGAGCCTCCGCTGCGCAGAACGGCTTTCAAATCCGTGCTGGTCTCATAGCACAGGCAGGGCTTCAGCAGACCCGTGCTGGTCAGCCGAATCCGGTTACAGTCTGCGCAGAAGGTGTGGCTGACGGCGTCAATGAAACCGATTCGCCCCATCAGGGACGCACTGGCATAGTAGTGCGCCGGGCCGTTGCCCCGCTTCTCCGAGACAGGGGACAGGTCAGGCCAGCAGCCCTTCAGCGTTTCCAGCGCCCGGTCAGGGGAGAAGCCGGAGGCGGACGCGCTGTAGCCGATGGGCATCAACTCAATAAAGCGCACGTCCACCGGAAGGCGCTGGGCGATTGCTGCAAGCTCCGGCAACTCGCCCTGATTCTCCTCCAGCAGCACCACGTTGACCTTGGTGCGAATCCCTATCGCCACACACTGTTCCAGCAGCGCCATCAGTCGGGGCAGCGCTGAACCACGGTAACCGGTCAGCTTGCCGTACTTCTCATCGTTCACCGTGTCCAAGCTGATATTCACGGCGTCCAATCCGGCAGCCACAAGCTCCTCCAACTGCCCGCTCAGCAGCAGCCCGTTGGTGGTCATGGTGACCTGCTCCACGCCGGGGAGGGCTTTCAGCTGGCCCACAAAGCCGACACAGCCCTTCCGCACCAGCGGTTCGCCGCCGGTGACTTTAAACTTTGTCACCCCCAGCGCCACCGCCTGAGCGGCCACCCGCAGCAACTCTTCATAGGTCAGAATCTCACAATGGGGGGTCAGTGTTATCCCTTCCGGCATACAGTATTTGCACCGGAGGTTGCAGCGGTCGGTGATGGAGAGGCGCATATAGTCGATGCTTCGTCCGTACTGGTCGGTCATTGCGGGCCTCCGTCTGAACTGAATTGGAAGTCACCGCTCTTGCCGCCGTGCTTTTCCACCAGATGAATTTCACCAATCACCATATGCTTATCTACAGCCTTGCACATATCGTACACCGTCAGCAACGCCACGGAGACGCCGGTCGGCGCCTCCATCTCCACCCCTGTCACGCCCTGACAGGAGACGGTGCAGGTGGCCTCTATACCCCAGCACTCCGGCAGCAGGCGAAAGGTGACGGCGCTCTTCGTCAGCGCGAGGGTGTGGCACAGGGGAATCAGCTCTGCCGTGCGCTTCGTCGCCATGATGCCGGCCACCTGCGCCACGCCAAGCACATCGCCCTTCTTCGCCGTACCATCCCGGACGGCGGCAAAGCAGGCTTCGCTCATGGTAATGCGGCCTGTGGCGACAGCAGTGCGAGCCGTCACCGGCTTTCCGCTGACGTCCACCATAATTGCGTTTCCGTTTGCGTCAATATGCGTAAACTCCATGCAGGGACACTCCTTTAAAATGAAACCGTCAAACGCCCTTCCCGAAGCCGCAGTTGGGGAAGTGGCACACCTTGCAGTTCAGGCACAGGCCGCCGTTCCCCAGCCCGGCCAGATAATCCGCCGTGACGGGAACGTCCGCCAGCAGATAGGGCAGCACCAGGTCAAAAATGGTGCGGTTTGCATACATCACGCAGCCGGGCAGCCCGCAAATCGGCCGACCGTCCTGGGCATAAGCCATCAGGAACATGGCTCCAGGCAGCACCGGCGCACCGTAGGAGACGATGCTGGCTCCGGTATTTTTGATGGCCAGAGGGGTTTTGTCATCCGGGTCCACGCTCATGCCGCCGGTGCAAAGCACCATCTCGCAGCCCTCCGCCAGCATCTTCTGGATGGCGGAGGTGATTTTCTCATGGTCGTCATTCAGCACTTCGTGGGCGACCATCTCACAGCCGTACTCCGCCAGCTTCTCCTGAATGACCGGGGTGAAGGTGTCCTGAATCCGGCCATAATAAACCTCGTTGCCGGTGGTGACAATGCCGTATCGCTTCGCCTTCAGCGGATAAAGCTGGAGCAGCGGCTTATCCCCGGCCGCCTGCTTTGCCGCCTCCATCTTCTCCTTCTCAATGACAAGGGGAATGATTCTGGTGCCGCACAGCTTGTCCCCTTTCTTCACGACAAATCCGGAGGAGCGGGTGGCAATCATCATCTCCCCCAGGCTGTTGACCGCCCGCAGGTGCTCCAAATCCACCAGCAGCAGGCCGTCCACGTCGGCAATCAGCTCGATTTTCCCCTCTTTGGCCAGAGAGGCGTGCATATGCTCCCCCTGGCAGATGGCGCGGAGGATGTCGGCAGCCTCGTCCTCATGGAGCATGGTCTCGTCATTCTCCCAGATGTAAACATTATCCTTGCCCACGCTGAGGAGGACGGGGATGTCCTCCTCCGTGATGATATGTCCTTTGCGGAATACGGCGTCCTTGGTGACGCCCTTAATGATTTGGGTAATGTCGTGGCACAGCACCTGTCCCACGGCGTCCTCGGTTTTCATCAGCTTCATGGTTTTGACCTCCTATATGCAACTGTATTTCTGTTCCAGAAGAATGGTTCTATTATAGCGCCGCTGCCAGGCGGCCAGCGCCTCCTCTGTGGTGCAGCGCAGGCGGGACGCGGCAAACCGGACGGAGACATCCACCCGCTCCGTGCCGGAGATGCGCTTATCCGCCAAGTAGAGCAGCTCCGCCTCCGGTGGTGCGTCCGGCTCCAAATCGTGATGCTGGCGAATCAGCGCCGCCACCTGGGGATAACCGGCCTTCATCAGCAAATCGGCTCCCTTTTGCGGGTGGGTTCGGCCAGCCTCCCGGCATACATCGTGCAGACGGCAGGCGCAGGCCAACAAGGCGCTGTTCACCGCCGCTCCGCTGCCCGCCGCCAGCCGCAGCGCTTCCTGGGCGACGGCCTCACCGTGAGCGACAACAGCGGGTGGCGTCTGCGCACGCTTGAGCAATGCGTGGCACTCCGCAGGCCCGGGATAGGGCAGCGGCTTTTGCCCAACGGATTGCACCTGAAACTGTGCGCCGTCCCAAAGCACCGTGTTGACACACCCGTAGGGCTGGGGCAGGGAGAACAGTTCGTCCAGGTTCATCCCCAGCAATATAGCAAGCCAGGCGCGAAGCAGCCCGCTGTGGGTGACAATGGCGCAGTCTCCGCCTGACTCGGCGGCGATTTGGCTCATTGTCCGCTCCATGCGGCGGGCAGCCTCGGCAAAGGACTCTCCGCCAGGCGGGGGGACGGTACCCAAATGTGCGCCCCGGGCGTCATACACCTCTGGCCATCTTTGCTGAATCTCAGAGAAGGGAAGCCCCTCCCAGTCTCCCACGGAGACCTCCCACAGGTCAGGACGGACGCGAACCGGCTGCTGCCGGTTGGGGATGCGTTCCGCTGTTTCCATGCAGCGGCGGGCCGGGCTGGTATAAATCGCAGTTAAGGGTTTTTGCGCAAGCCACTCGCCCAAGGCGTCAGCCTGCTCCAGCCCCACCTCGTCCAGGGTGCAATCGGTGCGGCTGATGCAGCGGTGGACACCCGCCTGCCCCATCGGTTCACCGTGCCGGAGGAGGTAGAAGGTAAGCGTCATAGCGTCTCCTCCTGCTTCGGGAAAGAGAACTCCTGTTTAAACTGCTCCACGGCATACTGCTGCACAGCCGCTTCAAAGTCGGTAAACTGCTGCAAGAGCGCTTCTCCCGCCTCCGTCAGATGGGCGCTGCCGCCGCCAGGCCCGCCCTGGGTGCGATGGACGATTTGCAGGTGCAGCTGCTGCTCAATGCCGCGCAGCATTGCTCGCCCCTTTGAGTAGGAGAGCGCCATTTCCGTACAGGCGCGATGGATGGAACCATATTGGGCAATGCCCCGCAGCAGTTCCGCCGTGCCTGGCCCAAATACCAGTTGTCCGCCGGATGCCAGCCGCACTTGGATATTGGGATTTAAAACGAGGGCATCGGGAGAAAATGACGGTTCCATGATGGCTCCTTTCCGAGGGACGATCCAACCAGACGAGTGTTTTTCAAAAAACACTCCACAGTCCAATTAGACCACGAAAAAGGGAAAAGGCAAAGTAGTTTGCGCTACAATGCCTGCGCTGTGGCAAAATTGTTTCTGCCGGGCGGGCATAGCCTTCCTTGAAAATTCCCCCTTGACAGCGGCGTAAAAGGTGATAAAATGATAACAATAAACTGGCGATAACGGAACGAGACGGGACGGCCTGGCCCAAAGCGAATGGAGGACGGTGGAAGCTCCATGACCCAGGCCCCCTTCAGCCACTCCGTTTGCCGTCCGGGAGGACCGGAACGCCCCATCCCCGTTACAGGATGAACTGAGCGGTGCGCACTGCGCATCATCAGGGTGGTACCGTGGATTTTTTTCGCCCCTGAGTGAATCAGGGGCGATTTTCTTTTGTGCCACAAAAGTTGAATGTATTTTCATTGGAGGTTTGTGTTTATGAAGCCATTTAGTGTCAATGAGCTGCGGGAAATGTACCTGCAATTCTTCGAGAGCAAGGGCCACCTGCGGCTGCCCAGCTTTTCCCTGGTGCCCCAGCACGACAAATCGTTGCTGCTCATCAACGCGGGTATGTCCCCCATGAAGCCCTGGTTCACCGGGGATGAAGTCCCGCCCCGCCGCCGGGTCACCACCTGCCAGAAGTGCATCCGCACCGGCGATATTGAGAACATCGGCAAAACTGCCCGCCACGGCACCTATTTTGAAATGCTGGGCAACTTCTCCTTTGGCGACTATTTCAAGAGCGAGGCCATCCACTGGGCCTGGGAGTTCCTGACCTCCCCGGACTGGGTGGGCATCGACCCGAATCGCCTGTATCCCTCCGTCTACCTGGAGGATGACGAGGCGTACCGCATCTGGAACGAGGAGATGGGCATTCCCAAGGAGCGCATCTTTAAGTTCGGCAAAGAGGACAACTTCTGGGAGCATGGCTCCGGTCCCTGCGGCCCCTGCTCGGAGATTTACTATGACCGGGGGGCGAAATACGGCTGTGGCAAGCCGGGCTGCACTGTGGGCTGCGACTGTGACCGCTATATGGAGGTCTGGAACATCGTTTTCTCCCAGTTCGACAATGACGGGCACAACAATTACACCGAACTGAAGCAAAAGAACATCGATACCGGTATGGGCCTGGAGCGCCTGGCCGTGGTCTGCCAGGGGGCGGACAGCCTGTTCGATACGGACACGGTCATGCACATCACCAATAAGGTCTCCGAAATCACCGGGGCCCACTATGGCGAGAGCGAGGAGAAGGATGTCTCCCTCCGCATCATCACCGACCATATCCGCTCCGCCACCATGATGATTTCCGACGGCGTGCTGCCCAGCAACGAGGGCCGGGGCTATGTCCTCCGCCGCCTGCTGCGCCGGGCCGCCCGCCATGGGCGGCTGTTGGGGGTGACGAAGCCCTTCCTGTACGAGGTCTGCGATACGGTCATCGAGGTCAACAAGTGCGAGTATACCGACCTGGTCTCCCGCCGGGATTATATCGTCCGCATCATCAAGATGGAGGAGGAGAGCTTTGGCCGCACCATCGATTCCGGCCTGAAAATCTTCGCCGAGATGTTGGACGCCCACAAGGCGAAGGGGGAGAGCGTGTTCTCCGGGGCGGACGCCTTCAAGCTGTACGACACCTACGGCTTCCCCATCGACCTGACCATTGAAATGTGCGCTGACGAGGGCATGACCGTGGACGAAGCGGCCTTCGCTGCCGAGATGGAGGCCCAGAAGGTGCGGGCCCGTGAGGCCCGGAAGGCCTTGGGCGACCTGGGCTGGGAGCGCATCGACCTGGGCGACATCGACAAGAACCCCACCGCCTTCCTGGGCTATACCGACAGCGCTGACACCGCCCGGGTGCTGGCCATCGTGGAGGACGACGAGGTGGCTGGTACCATCCGGGAGGGTCAGGAGGGCATCCTGGTGCTGAACCAGACCCCGTTCTATGCGGAGATGGGCGGCCAGGTAGGCGACCAGGGCGTCATCACCTGCGGTGAAGCCTCCTTCGTGGTGACGGACACGAAAAAAACCAAGGCGGGCAAGTACCTTCACTACGGCAAAATGACCGCCGGGGCCATCAGCGTGGATGATGAGGCGGTGGCCACCATTGACACAAATCGCCGGGCAGCTATCAGCCGCGCCCACTCTGCCACCCACCTGATGCAGGCTGCCCTCCAGCAGGTGCTGGGGGATCATGTGCAGCAGGCTGGCTCCCTGGTTGAACCGGACTACCTCCGCTTTGACTTCACCCACTTCTCCGCCATCACGCAGGAGGAGCTGATGCAAATCGAGTCCATCGTCAACGACGCTATCCTGGCGGATATGCCCATTGAGACGAAGGAAATGCCCATTGAGGAAGCCAAAAAGCTGGGGGCCATGGCACTGTTCTCCGAGAAGTACGGTGACATTGTCCGGGTGGTCAACATGGGCGACGGCTACTCCATCGAGTTCTGCGGCGGCACGCACCTGAGCAATACGGCGAAAATCGGCTCCTTCCACATCACCAGTGAAGGCTCCATCGCCTCCGGCGTCCGCCGCATCGAGGCCACGGTGGGCAAGCGCAACATTGACGCACTGCTGGAGCAGACGCGGAAGTTTGCCGAGGCAGCCGCCCTGTTCAAGGTCAAGCCCGACGAACTGAGCCAGCGCATCAGCGCCCAGCTCAGCGAGGCGCGGGAGCTGAAAAAGCAAATCGACCAGTATAAGGACAAGGAAGCGCTGGGCGAGGCCCGGGACTTCTTGGCCTCCGCCAAGGATGTGGGCAGCGTGAAGGTGCTGACCGCCAACCTGGGCGCTGTGGAGGTGGCCAACCTCCGCAAGATGGGCGACTTCCTGCGGGATAAGCAGCCCAGCGTAGTGGCCGTGCTGACCGCCGTGAACGGGGAGAAGATCTCCTTCCTGTGCGTTTGCGGCAAGGACGCGGTGAAGGCCGGTGTCAAGGCGGGCGATGTCATCAAGGCCGTGACTAAGATCTGCGGCGGCAGCGGCGGCGGCAAGCCGGATTCCGCCATGGGCGGCGGCAAGGACAAGCTGAAAATCGACGACGCCCTGGCCGCTGTGGATGATTTTGTATCGGAAAAGCTGGGCCTGTAAGCCCGGCAGAAACGAAACGCGATAAAGCACGATAGAAAGGAGCGTAAACAATGGATTGTCTGTTCTGTGCCATTGCCAGTGGCGAAATCCCCTCCAATAAGGTGTATGAGGACGACCAGTGCCTGGCCTTCTACGACCTGGACCCCCAGGCCCCGGTACACTTCCTGGTGATTCCCAAGACTCATATCGAGTCTGTGGGCGCTATCACGCCGGAGAACTCCCCGGTGGTGGCCCACTGCTTTGAGGTGATTGCTCAGTGCGCCAAACAGCTGGGGTTCACCGACTTCCGGGTGGTGTCCAACTGCGGCGAGCAGGCGGGGCAGAGCGTGAAGCACCTGCACTTTCACGTTCTGGCCGGGCGGGATATGACCTGGCCTCCGGGCTGAGAAACAAGTTACGGCGATATGCCCGTTTCGGGCATATCGCCGTTTTTTTAATAGATGCAGTGGAGGGAGCAGCAGGGGAGCGCTGTCACTGACCGTTCTGGGCCTTATATTGGGTGCCCCACTCCCACATGGCATCCAGAATAGGCTTCAGGCTGTACCCCAGGTCGGTCAGGGTGTACTCCACATGGGGCGGCACCTCGGGGAATACGGTGCGAATGACAAGGCCGCTCTCCTCCATCTGCCGCAGCTGGGCCGTCAGCACCTTCTGGGAGACGTGGCCGATGGATTTTTTCAGTTCCCCGAATCGCTTTGTGCCAGGCATCAGGTCGCGGAGAATCAGCACCTTCCACTTGTCGCTAATCAGCATCAAAGTTGTCTCCACCGGGCAGGCAGGCAGTTCCTTGGCTTGCGTGGTCTGGATGTCTTTTGCTTGTTCCATCATAAATGCCTCCTGTGGTTTCTGTTTGGTAACTATAACACAATATTGTGCTTACTTTACAAATTATCTGTACAGCCTTATTATAAAGCCAGCGGAAGGGAATTGCAAGATGATTCCGATCAAATCGTCTCCCGAAGCGCAGAAAATCGGCCAGCGCATGGTTTCCTGCCGGTAACTTTACCACAATATTGTGCGTACTTCACAGGCTGCCGAACTGCTGGTATAATAAAACCAGTTAAGAAGGAACCCTTACAGAACTAATTTTTTGGAGGTCATCATTATGAAAAAGGTACTTATCATCAACGCAAGCAAGCGCCGCAACGGCAACTCCCATGCGCTGGCGAAGAGATTCGCCGAGCAGCTGGAGGAGAAGGCTGAGGTCACGACTTTTAACATCGGTGAGCAGGATGTGCGTGTGTGCCTTGCCTGTGACGGCTGCAAGCGTCAGCACACCCCCAACTGCGTCCAGAAGGATGACTTCACCGCTCTGATTCCCGCCATTGACAGCTGCGACGCCATGCTGCTCCTGTCTCCTGTCCATTGGGATCAGTTCCCCGCCCAGCTGAAGGCTTTCCTGGATCGCACCTACTCCTTCATGGACTTCTCTCAGCCTGATATGTCCATGGCTACCCGCAAGGACAAGAAGCTGGCCGGTTACTTCTGTGCTGGCTTCGGCCCCGTGGATGTTTACACCCAGATGGTGGAGACCAACTTGAAGAGCTTCGCCACTGCCGGCTTCCGGGATTACAAGGCCTATGTGGCTGGCAATGCCAACGTCCCCGGCTCCGTCATGGAGAGCGAGGACGCCATGAAGGCCGCCGACGAAATGGCCGCCTGGCTCATTGGCTAATTGATACCGTTCCACGTCCTTTCTGAAAGCCGTCCAAACGCAGCAGCCTTCTCCGGTAGCCCATCTTACGAGTCCTGGAGTTCAGGAAGCGCGTCAGTTTGGAGCGCCCGGCGGTCAAAATGCGCTGTCGGGCGTTCTATTTTAGCAGGACGGAGGAGGTTCCTATCGTATGAATAAGAACAGTTATCTAAAGCTGCTGGTGGAAGACATCCATTCCGCCACTGTTGCCACCATCGGCGCAGACGGCCATCCCCAGACCCGCACCATTGACATGATGCTGTGGGACGATAAGGGCGTGTACTTCCTGACGGCCAGGGGCAAAGCCTTTTACACGCAGCTTATGGAGCAGAAGTACATCGCCCTTTCCGCCACGAAGGACAAAAAGAGCGTGTCTCTGCGGGGAAAGGTTCAGAACATCGGCAGCGAAAAGCTGGACGAAATGTTTGAAAAGAACCCCTATATGCAGGAAATTTACCCCGGCGATACCCGCGCTGCCCTGGAGGTATTCCGGCTGTACGAGGCCAACGGGGAATACTTCGACATCAGCGACCCCGCCCATGTGACGCGGGACAGCATTGTGATAGGCCAGCCTCAAGCTGTGGTGAACGGCTATTTTGTGGGAAACGCCTGCATTGGCTGCAAGCGATGTTACTCCGTCTGCCCGCAGAAGTGCATTGACATCTCCACAAAACCGGTAGTCATTGACCAGAGCCGCTGCCTCCGCTGCGGCCGCTGTGTGGAGATATGCCCGAAGCAGACCATTGAAAAGAGAGGATAACTATGGCCCAGGACGAACGCAGACTATATTTAATCAAGGCGCTGCTTGCGGAGGATAGCCGCTATCAGGGGATGGACATACCCGCCGATGCGCCCCAGCAAAAGCGGCTCCTCCGGGCGCTGTTCAATGTGCGGATGCCGAAGCCGGTCAGCATGGAGTTCCTGGAAGTGCAGGACGCTTATTTGCAGGAGGAGACCCGGCAGAGAGGAATTACAGATTTATCTGACTTGACGCCGGTGCAGGATGGCATCTATCTCTGGCAGGGGGACATTACGACGCTGCGCTGCGGCGCGATTGTCAACGCTGCCAATTCGCAAATGCTGGGCTGCTTCTGCCCGAATCATGGCTGCATTGATAACGCCATTCACACCTATGCAGGTGTTCAGCTTCGCGCTGCCTGCGCAGAACTGATGGCGCGTCAAGGACATGAAGAAGAAACTGGCGCGGCAAAACTCACACCTGCATTTAATCTCCCCTGTGACTATGTACTCCACACCGTCGGCCCCATCATTGGCCACTGGCTGACCGGCAGGGACAAGGAACTGCTGGCCTCCTGCTACCGCTCCTGCCTGGAGCTTGCGGAGCAGAATGGAATCCAAAGCGTCGCGTTCTGCTGCATCTCCACCGGGGAATTTCACTTTCCCAACGGGAAAGCGGCAGAAATCGCGGTCAATACCGTGAAGGACTACAGGGAGCAGACCCACAGCAAAATCGAGGTGATTTTCAATGTTTTTAAGGCCATCGACTTACAAATCTACCGAAACTTACTCGGATAATATCGCCCGGCTGAAACACGAACTGGAGACGGCGGACGCCATCGTCATTGGCGCAGGGGCGGGCCTTTCCACTTCGGCAGGCATGAGTTACAGCGGGGAGCGGTTTGAGAAATATTTCTCGGACTTTCACAGAAAATATGGCATCACCGATATGTATTCCGGCGGCTTCTATCCCTTTGGCACGCTGGAGGAATACTGGGCGTGGTGGTCCCGCCATATCCTGGTCAACCGCTACGAGGCGGGGGCAGGGAAGCCCTACACCGATTTGCTGGAGCTGGTGAAGGGCAAGGATTATTTCGTGCTGACCACCAACGTAGACCATCAATTCCAGCTTGCCGGGTTCGATAAGAAGCGGCTGTTCTATACGCAGGGGGATTACGGCCTGTGGCAATGCTCCAAGCCCTGCCATCACAAGACCTATGACAATGAAGCAGCCGTCCGGCAGATGGTCAAAGAGCAGAAGGACATGAAGATCCCATCGGAGCTGATTCCCCGCTGTCCGGTCTGCGGCGCACCCATGAATGTGAATCTGCGCTGCGATGATACGTTCGTGGAGGACGAGGGGTGGCATGCTGCGTCAGAGCGCTATTCGCTGTTCCTCCGCCGCCACCAGCGCATGAGGACGCTGTTTCTTGAGTTGGGCACAGGCATGAACACGCCTGGCATCATAAAGTTCAGCTTCTGGCGCATGGTGCACGAGTGGCCGGACGCGACGTATGCCTGCATCAATCTGAATGAAGCCTATGCCCCGGATGAAATAGGGAAAAAATCCATCTGCATCAATGATGATATTGGAAAAGTGTTGGAGAAACTGTAACCTATAATCTGAACAGGTAACAGCAACCGGCAGGTCATCACAGAAATTGTGGCGACCTGCCGGACTTTTTTATCCTTAAGCCTGCCTTGAACGTTCACATTCTTCTCGAATCATATTTACAAACGCTGTTGCCTCATGGGTTAAACTGTTAAGGTCATTTACCCCTACTATGCGAAGGAAAATTGCATGGAATGTCTTGCGTTACACGTCATTTGTGGTATAATTGATAAGAAATGGTTCCCCTCTTCCTGCCCAGAAACGCCCCTGACAGTGGCTGGGGAGGGTGGTTTTATGCATGATTCATTTTATCGTTTCGTATCATCAACGCATAGCTTATCAAATTAGCAAAGGACAGAGAAGGTTGAAACATTGTAATCTAAGCATGATACCCCAAAAGGGCGCACAAAAC
>JAJQFX010000164.1 GCA_021200895.1 Clostridiales bacterium
GCGCTGTGCCTGGGCGGCTGCGTGGGCCTCCCTGCGCTGGGTCTGGAACGCCTCGTGAGCCTCTCTGCGCTGGGCCTGGGCAGCTTCGTGGGCCTCTTTGCGCTGGGCCTGAGCGGTCTCCTGGGCCTTCCTGCGGGCCGCCGCCTCCTTGCGTTGGGCGGCCCTGTCCCGGGCCAGAGGGTCCTTCTCCCGGTGGAAGAACTGCTCCCGCCAGGCTTGCCGGGGAGTGATCTCCCAGGGTGGACTAGGTTCCTTCCGGGAACGTCCCTCCAACTCATCTGTATAACGCATCCAATTCTCTCCCTTTTACGGTCTCTTATCAATACAAAACGTATAAAACTGACCAAAAATAACGGCAGGTTATTCGGAGCGGGTCAGGGTAAAGACGAACTCCGTCACGCCGTCCTCGCTGGTGACGGTGATGCTCTCCTGGATGCCGCTCAGGATCGTCTTAACGATGTACAGCCCCAGGCCGACGCCCTCCTTGTCCAGGCTGCGGGAGCGGTCGCTCTTGTGGAACCGGTCAAAGATGAAGGGCAGCTCCTCGGCGGGGATGGTCTCCCCGACGTTGCGGACGGTGATGTAGACCTTCTTCCCCTTGGGCACCACATAGAAGCCGATGGAGGTGCCCCGATGGGCGAACTTGGCGGCGTTGTCCAGCAGGTTATAGCACACCTGGGTGATGGAGTCCTCGTCCCCCCAGACCATGGTGGACGCTTCCAGCAGCTGAACGTCCATATCCAGCCCTCGCTGGGTGATTTTCCGCTCCAGGCTGATGATGACCTTGGCCACCGTCTCGTTCAGGTCGAACTGGCTCTGGGTCTGGGGTGGGCCGGCTTGGGTCTGGGCGGCCAGGCGGCTGGCGTCCAGCATCCGCCGCACCAGGCGGGACAGCCGCCGGGTCTCGTTGGAGATGAGCTGGAGGGATTCCCGCTCCTTTTCCGGGGGAATGGTGCCGTCCAGCAGGCCGTCGGCAAAGCCCTGAATGGTGGTCATGGGGGTTTTCAACTCGTGGGAGATGTCGGAGACGAACTCCTGCCGCTGCTGCTCCGAGGCGGCGATGGAATCCGCCATGCCGTTGAAGGCGGTGGCCAGCGCCCCCACCTCGTCGGTGCGCTTGGTGTAGGCGGGGTCTACCCGCAGCTCATACTCCCCCATGGCGAAGCGGTTGACCAGGTTGGTCATCTCCATCATGGGCTTTGCGGAGCGCTGGCAGGTGAACCAGCAGAAGAAGAACGCGATGCACAGCACCACCAGGGCGGTCACCAGGAAGGCGAACTCCATGGAGTGCCACAGCTCGGAAAAGCTGTCCATATTCGCGGCAATCAGGAGGACACCCATAAGCGTGTTCTCCGCGCCGTTTTGCTCCGCCTGGTAGATGGGGATGGCCACCACCAGATGCCTCTTCTCGTAGAGGCCCAGGGTGCTCATGCCGTCGAAGCTGCCCTCCGACAGGGTCTCGGAGATGACCTCCTGGTCAACCGTGCCGGAGAGAGCGTTGACCTCCTCCTCGCTGGTGTAGGAGAAGCGGACGACGCCGTCTACATTGCAGAACAGCACGTCCTCCGCTCCGGCGGTGGCTACGGAGAGGGCGCTGGCGTCGAACACGTCGTCCCGGTTCAGGGCAACGTCCATAATGCGCACCAGCTGGGTGGAGACGAAGCTGGCGTGCTCCGCCATGGTGTCCTTCTTCTCCTGGACGATGCACTGATAGCTCAGCATCAGGAACACCGACCCCAGGATGGCGAAGGACAGGAGGATGATGGCCACCATGGCGGAAAAGAGCCGTCGAAAGCTGGTATTCATCGCGCTCAGCCTTCCAGCAGCTCGAACTTGTAGCCAACGCCCCAGACGGTTTTCAGGCTCCACTTATCGCTGACGCCCTCCAGCTTCTCCCGCAGGCGCTTCACATGAACGTCCACGGTGCGGCTGTCGCCAAAGTAGTCAAAGCCCCAGACCTCGTCCAGCAGCTGGTTGCGGGTGAATACCCGGTTGGGGGTGGAGGCCAGATGGTACAGCAGTTCCATCTCCTTGGGGGGCGTGTCCACCCGTTTGCCGTCCACCAGCAGTTCGTAGGAGTCCATGTTGATGACCAGCTTGTCAAAGGTCAGCTTCTTCTCCTTCTGCTCCATGGTGCCATAGCGGCGCAGCACCGCGTGGATGCGGGCCAGCACCTCCTTCATCTCGAAGGGCTTGGTGATGTAGTCGTCCGCGCCGTTTTCCAGGCCGTTCACCTTATCGCTGGTCTCGCCCTTGGCGGTCAGCATGATGATGGGTACCTGGGAGGTCTCCCGGATTTTCCGGCAGACGGCCCAACCGTCCATGACGGGCAGCATGATGTCCAGCATAATTAAATCCGGCGCAAAGCTGTGGAACAGTTCGATGGCCTTGCTGCCGTCCGGGGCGATGGACGTTTCAAAGCCCTCCTTCTCCAGATAGAGCTGAAGCAGCTCCGCAATATTGCTCTCATCCTCTACAATTAAAACCTTCAGCGCCATATTCAGTTCCTCACCTTCCTGCCAGAGGCGGTGCGCCCCGGCTATCGTTCCCGCCCTACAAGGCGGGCGCAGACCAGTTTCATACCTTTATTATAACGTATCTCACAGCATTTGCGTGAATATTTTGTAAATCACAGGGAATCGAGCCCCTGCTCCAGTACCCGACAGGCGGCCAGGGCGGTGCGGGGCGGCAGGCGCTGGGGGGCGACGCGCCAGACGGCCTCCGCCGCCCGCAGCAGGCTCCTGGCGTGGGGCAGGCTGCCCGCCGCCTGCTCCAGGCATTCCGCCAGAGCGAGGAGCAGCCCCTGCTCCTCCACCGTATACGCCTTTGGCGGCGTCTCGCCGCCAAAGGCGGCCAGCCGCCGGGCGGTGTACCGCAGCAGCCAGCCCGGATTTTCCCTGTCCTGACGGGCGGCCAGGCCGGGGCTTGGGGCCTTGCCCTTGGCAAGCAGCGTCAGAAGCCGCCAGTCAAAGGGGTGGATGGATGCCGGATAGTCCGGAAGAGTGACAGGATACTGTCCTTTTTGTACAGGATACTCAACTAAAAGGGCGGCGTCCTCCACGCTGCGGTACCAGCCCTGGGACAGGGTGAAATTGAGGTACCCTCCCTGGGCCTCCACAGCGGAGAAGCAGGTGCCCTCCAGAGGGAGCCGGTGGGCCAGCGCCCCGACCAGCGCCTCCGGTGTCTGCCCGGCGTCCCGCGCCAGCGCGAAGGCGGCGGGGCTGGCGATGATTTGCCCTCGCAGCCTGGCCCCCGGCCCGCCGGTGAGCAGGTCGGCGGCGGCCCGGGCCTGGGTCAGCGGCCATTCCACAGGCGATGCACTCCCTTCCTGCATGAGTTGACAGGGCGCGTCACTGCGGGAGGGGGGCTTCCCGCACGTTGACATAGAGGGAGTTCTCCCCAGCCATGGCGTGGTCGATGTCGATGGAGAAGTCGATTTCCATATCCCCGCCGCAGTCCCCCATGCTGTTGCGCACATGGCGGGCGCAGACCCCCACCTGCATCTGGCCGTAGGGGGTGGCGTACAGCGCCGTGTGCCGCCGCCCCTCCTCGAAGAGCATCTGGTTGTTCACCGGGCCGGAGCGCATCAGCAGGATGCGCTTGGGGGTGATTTTAAAGGTGGTGGTGGTGCCCTGCATCCCGGTCAGCTCCGTCTCCTCATAGCTCAGGTCGTAGTGCCCGGCCTTCTCACCGATGGCCAGGGTGCCCTGGGTGATGAGTTGAACGGTCTCCTCCTCTTGGCCCTCATAGGTGGGCTTGCCCTGAATGGTAATCGTCACATCTTTGACTCTCATGGTGCATATTCCTTTCCGGGGGGGGGCGTTTGATGGTGCGCCCCCGTTGTGCCTTCATCATATAATAAACGTCCCAGGAAAACAAGGGCCATTTCAAATTTTCTTGCCGGGCGGTGCAGCGACATATTTCCATTTGACAACGGCGGAAAAATGCATATACTATACTGTAAGGTATGATTGGTTTCCCCGCTGGGGCGCCTCCGGCCCGCTGCTGGCCGGATGTCTCCCGCGTGCGTTCTTTTGGATGGAGTACCGGTTATGAAACTCGAACTGACAGAAAAACAATATCGCCGCCTGCTGGACATGGCCTATATTGGCAACTGGGTGCTGAACTCCGCCCGGGGGGAGGACCGCTTTACGGACTATGACGAGGTGGAGTCGTTGCTCTTCTCCAAGGCTCCGGGGCTGGGCATGAAGGACCTGGCGGAGTGGTGGAATGGCGAGGTGGTGCCTTCTCCGGCCTTCGTCGCCGGAGGCATCCACGAGGCCATTGCGGACTATGAGGACTCGGTGTTCTTTGACATCCTGGCGGAGGAGCTGGCCCGACGGGATATGCACGACGCCCCCATTGACGAGTACAACCTGGATGAGCTGAACCGCCGCATCGACGAATACATGACGGAGTTTGAAGCCCACGGCACCGACCATGTGCAGGTGACGACGGACACGGATTCCCGCTGAGGAATCTCCATAAAAACGCGCTGCCTCAGAAATCATATGAGGCGGCGCGTTTTTTGCGCACGCTTTCCCAAGCTGCCGCTGCTCCGGCCCGGGCGCGGACGGAGAAAAATGCATAAACTCTTCCATTTTACAGAGAATACGTTCAGCCGTAGGGCAGGAAAACGCGTAGAGATAGAAAATGGAGGAACAAGCGATGAAAGCGACGGGTATTGTTAGGCGCATTGACGATTTGGGCCGGGTGGTCATTCCCAAGGAGATTCGGAGGACTATGCGGATTCGGGAGGGCGACCCCCTGGAGATTTATACAGACCGGGACGGCGAAGTGATTTTCAAGAAGTACTCCCTGATGGGCGGGATGTCGGAGTGCGCGGTGCAGCTGTGCGAGAGCCTGTACAAGACCACAGGCTGCCCCACCCTGATCACCGACCGGGACGCGGTCATCGCCGTCTCCGGCATCCCCAAGCGGGAGGCGCTGGAGAAGCACGTCTCTGCGCCGCTGGAGAACATCATGGAGGGCCGCAGCATTTACCAGTACCGGGAGGGGGCCAACCGCCTGCCCGTTGTGGAGAGCAGCGACAGCCTGCAGGTGGCTACGGCGGCCCCCATCCTCACCGGCGGCGACGTGATGGGCTGCGTGGTCTTCGCCGCCCAGGACGGGGCCATACCGGGGGGTGAGACGGAGTTTAAGCTGGCCCAGACCGCTTCCGGCTTCCTCGGGCGGCATATGGAAAGTTAAAAGGGAGCTTCGCCCAGCGGGCAGGCAGGACGTGAACCGCGTTTGCCTGCCCGCTGGTTTTGTGGGGGCTGACCCGTGCAATGGTTTCAGTGTGGTTACAATGTATTGACAGAACTGCCCGGCTATGGTATACTGCAACATATCCGAGGAAAGGACTGATTTGGAGTGGATACGACGCTATCTGTTGCCACTGCGCCAAAAACCGGAACGTTTCAGATGCGCATCAACCCTGAAATCAAGCGGCAGGTGGAGGAGATTTACGCGGCCTGTGGTATGACGCTGACGGACGCCATCAATGCGTTCCTCCAGCAGTCCATCAACGTGGGCGGCCTGCCCTTTCTTGTGACGACTAACGGCAGAGAAGCCCTCCGGGAGCAGGCGCTGTTCCTGCTGATGCAGGAGTACCAGGCGGGCAGCCCCCCTGTACATCCCGCCAACGGCTCCGGGGCGGAGCAACTGACAGAATTTGGAACCTGATAGAACACGGAGAGGAGTGTTAGTTTGACGACGGAAAAGACCAGGAAAACGAAGCGGAACCGCACTTTACCCATTGTACTGCTGGTAGTGGTGCTGGTGCTGCTGGGGGCAGCGGGAGGCGTGTATGCGGCCCGGGCCACAGGCTATGGGGAGAAGTTCCTGCCCGGCACCTCCATCAACGGTGTGGATGTCTCCGGCCTGACGGTGGACGAGGCGGAGCAGGCGCTGGACGACAGCCTGACCAACTATACCCTTACCCTCATCGAGCGGGAGAACGTTACGGAGACCATCAGCGCGGAGGACATTGGGATGGCGCTGGATTTGGGCGACTCCGTGGAGCAGCTGCTGGAGGCGCAGAACGGCTGGCTTTGGCCGCTGTACGCCCTGGGGCAGCGCAGCAGCGAGGTCACGCTGGAGACCGCCTTCGTCTATGACGGCAACGCCCTCTCCGACGCCATCGCGGCCCTGACCTGCCTGGACAGCGCCTACGCCACAGAGCCCACGGACGCCTACATCTCCGGCTACGACAGCGAGGCGGGGGGGGCGTCGTCATCCAGGCGGAGACCCAGGGGACGCTGGTGGATGAGGACGTGCTGACCGCCGCCGTCGTCGCCGCTGTGGACGCTATGGAGACGGAACTGGATTTGGACGCCGCCGGGTGCTACATCGCCCCCGCCGTCACCTCAGACGACCCGGACCTGGTGCTGGAGGCGGAGACGCTGAACGGGTATCTGGGCGTTACCATCACCTATGAGATGGGGGAGGACACCGTTGTCCTGGACGGCAGCACGCTGGTGGACTGGGTCACCTACAACGGCGACGGAACGGCTACGCTGGACATGGATGCCGTCACCGCCTTTGTGAAGAATCTGGCCTCTACCTATAACACCATCTTCTCCAACCGCACCTTCACCACCACCTACGGGGATACCATCACCGTGGAGGGCGGCGACTATGGCTGGTGGATGGATCAGGCGTCGGAGGTGGAGGAGCTGACCCAACAGATACTTGACCAGGAGAGCGGCACCCGGGAGCCGGTGTGGTACAGCAAGGCGGCCGTCTTGGGCATCGGCGCCACCGGCGATTACGGCGATACATATGTGGAAATCAACCTGACCGCCCAGCACCTCTACTACTATAAGGACGGCGCGCTGGTGGTGGAGTCCGACTTCGTCTCCGGCAAGAACGACGCCACCCCCACCGGCACCTACGGCATCCTGTACTGCGAGCGGTACGCCACCCTGAACGGGGAGAACTACTCTTCCCCCGTCAGCTACTGGATGCCCTTCTACAACGGCGTGGGCCTCCATGACGCCTCCTGGCGCACCAGCTTCGGCGGCACGATTTACAAAACCAACGGCTCCCACGGCTGCATCAACCTGCCCATCAAGGTGGCCCAGAAGATTTATGAGAATATGAGCGCCGGTACGGCGGTCATCGTCTACAAGCTCAACGGCACCGAGAGCAGCAGCACCACCACCCAGAGCAATGAGGACATCGCCTCCGCCATCGTGGACGCTCTGGAGGAAATCACGGCGGAGGGGGAAATCACCGCCAGCAACTATAACAAGATGTCCAAGCGCATCCAATGGGTAGAGGCCGCCTATGACGACCTGAGCAGCAGCGCCAAAAAGCTGGTCAGCAACTATGACCTGCTGGAGGCCGCAGTTGAGGCCCTGAAGGAGTACGACAGCACACATTGACCGGGAAACGCACGCGGGAGACGGTTACAGACACCTTCTCCCCGTGCGTTTTTTATCTGGAACCGTCAGGAGGGATTTTTATGCTGACCCCGGAGTTGGACAGCGCCAGAGCGCAGCCCCTGTATGAGCAGCTATACTACTATCTGCGGGGAGAAATCGAACAGGGGAACCTGGCCCCCGGCGAGAAGCTTCCCTCCAAGCGGAGCCTGGCCAGCAGCGCCAGGCTCAGCGTGATGACGGTGGAGCGGGCCTACAGCCAGCTGACGGCGGAGGGCTACCTC
>JAJQFX010000141.1 GCA_021200895.1 Clostridiales bacterium
CATAATGATACAAGATGTATTGTACCGCAAGTTCTTTTCCTTGTCAACCCTTTTTCGTCTGTGGAACGCAATTTGCGCCGCCCCGCCGTATTGTTTTTTCCGCCAGCCGTGCTATACTTGTGGCATAGTCCCTCAGAACGAAGCGTGGAGCGAACGATGAAAGAGTTTGAAATCGGGAAAAACGATGCCGGACAGCGGCTTGACCGCTGGCTGTCCAAAAATCTCCCCTTACTTCCTGCCCCTCTGGCCCAGAAGTACATCCGCCTGAAACGGGTGAAGGTGAACGGCAAACGGGCGGAGCGGGATACCCGGCTGCAGGTGGGGGATCGCCTGCAATTATATATCAACGATGAGTTCTTCGAAAAGCCCGCGCCGGAGAACGCCTTTTTGCAGCTGTTCAAGCCCAGGCTGGACATTTTGTATGAGGACGGGCAAATCATGGTGCTGAACAAACCGGCGGGCATGGTGGTGCATGGGGACGAGACGGAAAAGGTAAATACCCTCATCAACCACGTCCAGGCGTACCTCTACCAGAAGAAGGAGTGGAGCCCCTATCAGGAGGGGGCCTTCACCCCCGCCCTGTGCAACCGCATCGACCGGAACACCGGCGGCATCGTCATCGCCGCGAAAACGGCGGAGGCCCTGCGGGTGATGAACCAGAAGATTCGGGACAGGGAACTGTCCAAGCGCTACCTGTGCGTGACGGCGGGGCGTTTGCAGCCCCCTTCCGGCATACTCCGCAGCTACCTCCGGAAGGACGAGGAAAAGAAGCAGGTCTACGTTTCCCACAGGCCGGTGCCCGGCGGGCGGACGGCGGTGACGGAGTACCGCACCTTGGCCACAAAGGGCAGCCTCTCCCTGGTGGAGTGCGAGTTGGTGACGGGGCGTACCCACCAGATACGGGCGCAGCTGGCGGATGCTGGCGCGCCCCTGTTGGGGGATGGGAAGTACGGGTCAGAGAAGGTGAACCGCCGGTATGGCCGCAAGCATCAGGCCCTTTGGAGCTGGTCGCTGACCTTCCGCTTTACTACCGACGCAGGCGAGATGAACTACCTGAACGGGATGCACTGGCAGGTGCCCCGGGTGGACTTTGTAGAGGAATACTTCCCTGCGTTCTCCCTGGCCCAGGTGCCGGAGGAATTTTCCACGACTGAAACGACACGAAAGGCGGTGCGCGAATGAAACGAACCCTTTCTTTGCTTTTGGCGGCGGCTCTCCTGCTGTCCTGCGCTGGGGCGCTCTCCGGGTGCAGCAGCCAGGAGACCGTCACCCTTCGGGTTTACTGCGAGGGAGACCTGATACGCTCCTCCCTGATGGATGAATTTTCCAAGGAGACGGGGATACTGGTAGAGTACACCACCGGAAACAGCACCCTGGAAAACGGCATGAACCTGACGGAGGACGAGGAGGACTTGTCAGGCAGCGCTTCCTCCGCCTCCGGTGTGACGCCGGAGCTGACGGAGGAGGAGCTGGCCGCTCTGGAGGCGGAGGAAGCCTGGGAGGCGCTGAGCCTCTATGACCGGCTCCAGCAGCGGTACAGCGATTATGAGGAAGCCCTGGCCCAGGCGGAGGCCGACGGCGGGGAGACGGAGTCCGTCACCCTGGAGGAGCCGGTCTATGACGTGGTGTTCACCAGCGGGGATGTGATAGAGCAGCTCATCGAGGCCGACCTTGTGCAGGCGCTGGACTACAGCAAGCTCTCCAACGCCGACGCCATCAATGAGGAGTACCAGAACTGCGACTATGACCCCGGCGGCGTCTACTCCGTCACTACCTTGTGGCAGATGATGGGGCTGCTCTGGAATGCGGACTACATCGACGCCCAAATCACCAGCTGGAACACCCTCTGGGCAGAGGAATACGCCGGGCAGATTTTGATGCCCTCCGACCTGCGGGACGCCATGGCGGTGGCCCTGACTAGTCTGGGCTATTCCGTCAACACCGAGAGCGGAGACGAGTTGGCCGAAGCCTGGGAACTGCTGGACCAGCAGTCCGCCCTGGTGCAGGATTACACCGCGGCGGAGGGCTTCTCCAAAATGACGGAGGGCACCGCCTGGCTGACCCCTGCCTATTCTGGCGACGCGCTGAATATGATGAGCGATAACGCCGCCCTGTCCTTCGCCATTCCCACAGAGGGAACCTGGCGCATTTCCTACGGCTACTGCGTGGTGGAGGGCACCAACTATTCCGAAGAAGCCCTGAAATTTATCAACTATATGTGCCAGGTGGAGAATCTGGCGAAAAACGCCATTTATTGCAAGTATTCCGTCACCTCCGACGAGGCGCTGGAGAAGATGGACAGCTCCTGGCGGAACAACCCGCTGGCCTATCCGGACGAGAGCGTAACCGAGGGTACGGCGCTGCTGTCCTTCAACGAGAGCGAAGTGTGGACGGACTACGAGGCCCAGTGGGCGGAACTGCTGGAGGCCAAGGCGGCGGATTCTGCGGATTCCGCAGAAGAAGAGCCTGCGGAGGATGACCAGGAGGCCGCAGAAGGGGAGACCGGTGAGGAATCCGAGGATACCTCGGAGGAAACATCTTCTGACACAGCAAACGAGGCATCCGCCTCGTAACAGCAACAGCATTGACAGAAAAGGAGCGATTCATTATGGCAGTAACAGCAGGTATCAAGGGCTGCGCATCCTGCGTGGTCACACCGGACAAGACGGCGAAGGCAGTAGGCTCCGGGGCGCTGGAGGTCTTTGCCACCCCCATGCTGGCGGCTCTGGTGGAGGAGGCCGCATGGACTTCCATCCAGCCCTATTTGGGCGAAGGGGAGGGAAGCGTCGGCACCCGGTTTGAGACCACCCACAGCACCCCTACTCCCGTCGGCATGACCGTCACCGCTGAAACCGAGGTGACGGAGGTGGATGGGCGGCGCTTCGTCTTTTCCTTCACCGTTTCCGACGAAGCGGGGGTCATCGGACGGGGCACCCACGAGCGGTTCCTTGTCCAGAATGAGAAATTTATGCAGCGCTGCCAGCGCAAGCTGGGGACAAAGTAACGGGCAAAGCAAAGTATTATGCCGGGCGCAGAGCAGGTTCGCTCTGCGCCCGGCGCGTTTCGCGCAGTTTTTCAGCCAGGATTCAGCTTCCTATGATAAACTGATAAAAAATTGGAGGGGCTGCTTTGCGCAGCCGCCATCCGCCCCATTTTCGTCAAAGAGGAAGGATGCCATATGTCCAGGAATCTTACCACTATCCAGCGGGCCGCTCAACGGGAGAAAGCCGCCATGACCGCCCTTTATGAGCAGCAGAAGCACAGAGTCTATTTTCTCTGCCGCCAAATGCTGCCGGAGGAGGACGCAGAAGCTGTTGCGGAGGAGAGCTTCCACACCCTGTGGAAGAAGCTGTTCCGGGATCAAAATTTGACCCAGCCCCAGCTGGAGCTGCATTTGGCGTTGACTACCGCCCGCCTCTGTCGGGAACGGCTGATGGAGGAGAACCCCCATGCCTTGGACGGCGGTGCGCCCGCAGAAGGGGAGGCAGACCCGAACGCTTCCCCCCTGGAGCAGGTGCTTTCAGCGTTGTACCCCCGTCAGCGGTTGCAGTTTCTCCTGCACTCTTTGGTGGAACTGACCCCGGCCCAGTCGGCCCGTGTGTTGCAAATTGCGCCCGACCAGGCGGAGGCGGCCTGGCAGGAGACAGAGGCTGCCGTGACCGCCCGCCTGGAGGCCCTTCCAGCCCAGGAGGCGGAGCGGGCGATGGATATGACCGCGCTACGCACGTTGGTGCTACAGGCTGCCGACAGCGAGGCCGTGCCGGAGGCCCTGGACAGGGCCGCACTGGAGACCATCAGCGCGCTGGCCCACCCGGAGAAGAAGGGCAAGAAACGGCTTGGCCTCATTTTGACCATCGTGGTTCTGGCGCTGCTGTTGGGCGTGGGGGCGTTCTGTCTGCTGTCCGCCACCGGGGACGGCGACTCCAGCAGCGTTGCTTCGGAGTTGCACCATGTAGAAATCGAAATCGAGGATTACGGCACCATCACCGTGGAGTTGGACGCCAGCGCCGCCCCGGTTACGGTGGAGAATTTCCTCTCCCTGGCGGAGAGCGGCTTCTATGACGGCCTGACCTTCCACCGCATCATCGAGGGATTTATGATGCAGGGCGGCGACCCCAACGGCGATGGCACCGGCGGCAGCGAGGAAACCATCGTGGGCGAGTTTTCGGACAACGGGTATGACAACCCCCTGTCCCACACCCGGGGGGCCATCTCTATGGCCCGCTCCAGCGACTATGACAGCGCCAGCTCCCAGTTCTTCATCGTCCAGGAGGACTCCACCTCCCTGGACGGGCAATATGCCGTATTCGGTTACGTCACCGACGGCATGGACATTGTAGACCAAATCTGTGCGGATGCGGAGCCGACGGACGACAACGGCACTATCTCCGCCGAAGAGCAGCCGGTCATTACCTCCATCACGGTGCTGGACTGAGCGCAGCTCCGCACATAACGGCAGGCGCCCCGTGGTACGGGACGCCTGCCGTTTTTGTTTGTAGGATAGACCGTGGGGGGAGGTGGCTCACTCTGTCCGCAATGCGGTCACCGGGTCCTTCTTGGCTGCCTGCCGGGAGGGAATCAGCCCGCCTATCAGGGTCAGCACCATACTCAGCGCCACCAGTATGGCGGCGTTGGATACCACCAGGACGGCGTTGATGTCCGTAGACCCAGCCGCCGAATGCACCACGGCATTGATTGGAATCAGCAGCAACTCCGCCAGGCCCACGCCCAGCAGTCCGGAGCAGAGGCCGATGATCAGCGTCTCCGCGTTGAAGATTTGGGAGATGTTCCCCTTGGAAGCGCCGATGGCCCGCAGGATGCCGATTTCTCTGGTGCGCTCCAGCACGGAGATATAGGTGATAACGCCAATCATAATGGAGGACACGATAAGGGAGATGGACACAAAGGCAATCAGCACATAGGAGATAACGTCCATAATGGTGGTGACGGAGGACATCATAGTACCCACGGTATCCGTGTAAGTGATGACATCGTCCTCATCACCCGCTGCCCGCTTCAGCTCATTGTAGTTGTCCAGAATAGCCAGGACTTCGTCCTTGCTGTCAAAGTCCTTGGGGTAGAGGTCGATCTCATCGAGACCATTCTCGTCCAAATAGCCCAGGCTCTCCAGAGCGCTCTCATAAGAGTTCGAACCGGAGGAACTCATAGAGGTCATAATCTCCATCAGCTCATCGCTGTCCAGGTTGAACTCAAAGGCGTCTGCAAAGGTGTCCTCGTCGATTTCCAGGGCATCCGCCATGCTGTCCTCCAGCGCTTCCATCATGTCGTTCATGGCTGTCTCCATGCTGTCAGAGAGCTGCGTTACTATCTCATCCATGACACCTTCCATCGCCTCAGAGAGGGCGTCGGTGATTTGGCTTTCCAGTTCCGCCATCTGGCTCTCCATGGCGGCGGCGATTTGCTCCTGTATGGCGGCCATCTGACTTTCCATGGCGGCGGCGATTTGATCCTCCAGCCCCGCCATCTGGCTCTCCATTGCCTCGGTGATGGCCTCAGTGAGCGCTTCAGTATAGGCGGACATGACCGACTGAGTGTAGCTTTGGACGATAGTGGTCATCTGCTCCTCCAGGCCGGACATATCCAGCATACTCATCAGCCCGGCGGTCATCAGCGCCGTAGCCTCGTCCGAGGACAGGTATTCTGAGAAGCCGTCGCTGACGCTGGAAAGGGCGGTCAGCCCGTTCGCCTCTGCATAGCTTTCGTAGCCGTCGGCCAGGGCGGAGGCGATTTCCTCCATCTGCGCGTCGGTGATGGTGAGACTGCTGTTTACGGTGATATGTTCCTCCGCCCAGGCGTCAAAAATGTCCTGGGCCCGGTCAGTGGCCAAGTAATCAGAGACGGAGAGGGAGGAGGAGCCGTCCGCCGCCTGCTCAGCCACATAGCTTTCGTAATCCTCCAGAATGCTGGTCAGCATATCCTCCAGGCCATCGGTGGAGACGGAGACATCTCCGTTCTCCTCCATGATTTCCATCAGCAGGTTGGAGAGGGTGCTACTGGCCTCGTCGCTGGTCAGATAGGAGGAGAAGCCTTCCGTCAAATCAGAATAATCCGACAGACTGTTTGCCTCGGCATAGTCTGCATAGCCATCCAGGATGCTGGAGGCCAGCGCCGACACGGACTCGGTGGAGACATTGATGGAGATGGAACTCATCAGGCTGCTCATATCCAGGTCGCCCAGGTCGGAGAGGTCTACGCTGGAAAGGTCAATGCTGCTCAGGTCGATGCTGCTCATATCCAGGTCGAAGTCCAAATCCATCCCGGACAAATCCAGGTCGCTCATGTCGATGCTGGAGAGATCCATACTGGACAGATCCAGCTCAAGATCCAGATCCATGTCGCTGAAATCCATTGTCTCAGACAGATCCAGAGAGTCCATGTCCAGGTCGAAGGAGTCGGACAAGTCCAGGGAATCGGTCAGGCTGCTGAGGTCAAAGGCATCCTGGAGGGCATCGGTGTCGATATCAAACAGGGTCTCCAGGTCAAAATCGTTGTCGCTGTCCTCCCCGAAGGGCTCACCGGTCAGCACGTTGGTGTCCGGGTCGGCCATCTGAGCCTGGACGATTTCGCTGTCCGCCGCTAGCTCAGAGACGTGGGTCACCAGGGAGGGGAGGTAGTTGATGCCGGAGGACAAAGCTGTGCTGACGGCATCCTCTGCGGGCTGGACGATGCCCACGATGGTCAGGTCCTCCCCATTGGCCACCAGGTTCCGCATATAGTCGTCGTCGTCCGTTTTGTCCACCCACAGCTCATACTCGCTGTCGTACTGGTAGTAGTCTGCGGCGCTGACCAGCTTGAAGGTCAGGCCCAGCACCTCGTCATAGGAGAAGGAGTCATATTCCTCTGTCGTGGCAGCATCCTCTCCATTGACGAACTGATCCAGCAGATCCTCCAGAATGGAGTAATCCGCCAGGCCCATGGTGTACATCGCGATGTCGCTGATGCTCCCGTTGGAGGAGAGCACCAGGACGCACTCGTCATAACTCTCCGGCCAGCGCCCCGCCTTGACCTCGTACTGGTCAATATACAGGCTCTCGTTCTCCGGCATCTGATAGAACACATTTACGCCAGTCATGGAGGCCGTCATGGTGCTGGACATAATGGTGGAGCCCATCCCCATAAGCGAGGTGATGGTGGTATCCGGGTGTACCTGGCGATACTCGTCGTCATCATCCAGCAGATAGATCTGTGGATCCACGCTATAGATGTATTCGATGGCCTTGACATAATCCCAGATGTCGCTCTCACCGCTCTCCAGGTATTCCTTCAGAGGGGGCAGGTTGTTGCTCCCCATAATGGAACCCAGGCTGGAAACCAGTTCGGTGACGGTAATGGTGTCCGAGCCGTTCTCCTCCGTAATACTGGAGGCGAGGCCGGTGCCGACCTCCATCATGGAAGAGAGGTCTATGGCGCTGGTCGTCACCTGAACGGGATATTCCGACAGCGTTTCCTCCTCAATAGAGCTGATATAGTTGTTGACGCCTGCCGAGATGGCCAAAATCAGGGCGATGCCGATGATGCCGATGGAGCCTGCGAAGGCGGTCAGCAGCGTCCGGGCCTTCTTCGTACCCAGGTTGTTGAAGGACAGGGCCAGAGAGGTGAGGAAGGACATGGAGGATTTCCCCATGTTCTTATGCACCGGTGGCGGC
>JAJQFX010000041.1 GCA_021200895.1 Clostridiales bacterium
GCCCACCATCATGTTGGTCAGCTCCTGGGGGTTGGTGTCCTTGGTGGCGATGTCCCCGATGTACTTGCCCTTCCGGAGGACGGCCACCCGGTCGGAGACGCTCATGACCTCGTGGAGCTTGTGGGTGATGATGACCACGCTCTTGCCGTCCGCCTTCATGTTCCGCAGGACGGCGAACAGGTTGTCCGTCTCCTGGGGGGTCAGGACGGCGGTGGGCTCGTCCAGAATCAGGATGTCCACCCCGCGATACAGCACCTTCACGATTTCCAGCGTCTGCTTCTGGGAGACGGACATATCGTAGACCTTCTGGTCCGGGTCCACCTCGAAGCCGTACCGGTCGCAAATCTCCCGGATTTTCGCCGCCACGCCCTTCCGGTCCAGCAGCATACCACCGTCCAGGCCCAGCATGATGTTCTCCGCGGCGGAGAACACGTCCACCAGCTTGAAGTGCTGGTGAATCATGCCGATGCCCAGGTCGAAGGCGTCCTTGGGGGAGGCGATGGAGACCTCCTTGCCCCGAACCCGGATGTGGCCGGAATCGGGGAAGTAAATCCCCGCGATCATGTTCATCAGGGTGGTCTTGCCGCTGCCGTTTTCGCCCAGCACGGCCAGAATTTCCCCCTGGCGGATGTCCATGCTGACCTCGCTGTTGGCCACCACATAGCCGAAGGTTTTGGTGACGTTTTGCAACTCTATCACTGGTGTTTCTGCCAATCGAATCATCCTCTCTTGTTGTCGTTTTGGTGTCGGTTGGGTGATGGGTTCTGCCTTTTGGAAGGAGAGCGGCACGCCGCTCCCTTTCCAAAGGGGAGAAATCTGGAAGGAAGCCAGGGAAGCCGGGTTTTCCCGGCTTCCCTGCTCAGTAACAGTGATTTGGTTGACGTTAGTTCAGTTCGGTGATACCGTCGATTCTGGCGGAGAAGCCAGGGGCGGAGCGAAGGGTGGATTCCTGGAACACGCCGTCCACGACGCCTTCCGTATCGCCCACATAGTCCAGATCCATGTCGATCAGGATGGAGGTGGGATTCTCGCCGTCCACGGTGAAGGTGGAGCAGTCAAAGACCTGGAGGGAGCCGTCCATCAGGGCAGCCTCTACCTCGGCCACCTTGTCAGCGGTGCCCTCGGCGCAGGAGTCGCCCAGCGCGGTGATGGCCACAGCGCCGGTCTCATAGCCCTCGGCCCAGTCAGTGGCGATGGCCTCGCCATTCAGCATGCAGCCAAAGACATACTCATAGTAAACAGCCCACACGTTGGTGGCGGAGGTCAGGGCGGCATCAGGAGCCACAGACAGCATATCGATGTTGTAGCCCACGGAGTAGACGGTGGTGCCGGACTCATACATCTCCTGGCAGGCGGAGGGAGCGCCGGTGGAGTCGGCGTGCTGGCCGATGATGACGCAGCCGTCGGAAATCAGGGCCTTGGCGGCCTCATACTCGCCAGTCAGGTCGAACCAGGAGTTGGTGTACTGGACTTCCATGCTGACGTTCTCATAAACGCTCTGGACGCCCAGGAAGAAGGCGGTGTAGCCGGACACCACTTCGGCGTAGGGATACGCGCCCACATAGCCGATTTTCACGTTGCCGTCGGCATCATAGTTGTCGTCAGACAGGGTGCCGCTCTCCACCAGCTCGGCAATCTTCATGCCGGCCACCACGCCGGAGACGTAGCGGGACTCATAGACGCAGGTGAAGGCGTTGTGGAAGTTGTCCAGGCCGGACTGATTGGCGGTGTCGCCGGTCAGGGCCACGAACTGCACGTCGGGATACTCACTGGCCGCCTGCTGGCAGTAGGACTGATGGCCGTAGGAGTTGGTGATGACCAGGGTGCAGCCGCTCTCCACCAGGTCGATGCAGGCGTCATAGCAGCTCTCGTCCTCAGTGATGCTGTACTTCCAGAGGATCTGGTCGTCGCTGATGCCCAGGGCAGCGGCGGCGGTCTGGATGCCCTCGATGTGGGCGTAGGTGTAACCCTCGTTCTCATCGCCCACCAGGACGATACCGATCTTCAGGTCGCTGTCGGCGGCGGTGGCTTCGCCCTCGGCGCTGCTGGAGGCTTCTCCGGCGGCTTCGCTGCCCTCGCCCTCCTCCTCGGTGGTGGAGGCGGATGCGGTGGAGGCGCTGCCTGCGTCGTCACTGCTGCCGTCGTCACTGGAGCCGCAGGCCGCCAGGCTGAAGGTCATGCACAGGGCCAACATCAGAGCTAAAAACTTCTTCATGTGTGTTCCTCCTATATTCGTATTGTCTCGCGCTGGGGAAGGCTGCACCTTCACCAGCTTTCTACCACTTTTATATTAACTTTTATTTTGCCCCGCGTAAATCAGCAATAAAGCCAAAAACTTCACAGATTCTCGCCTATTTTTGGGGATTTTGGGGAAAGGTGCAGCTAAAGGGCAAGTTCCGTCCCGAATCGCATCCTCAAAAAACAGAATGTGGGGCCGCCGCGCAGTGCGCGGCAGCCCCCCGCTGCTGCCTGTAGATTATTCGCCGTCCGCTTCGCTGACGATTTCGATGTCAACGATCTCCTCGTCGGAATCGAAGTCGAACGACACGGAGTCCTCCTCCTCGGTGACGGTGCCGATGGTCTCGCCGTCGGCCACCACGTCATAGGTGCCCTCCCCGGTGCTGACCAGGGTGGTCTCCGCCTCCTTGCCGTTCAGCCACACGCTGATGCTCTGGGCCAGCGCCCCGTCCGTGGCCTCGTTCACGGCGAAGGCGGAGCCCACCAGCAGCGCTGCCGCCGCGCCCGCCGCCGCCAGCCCGGTCAGGGGGCGCAGCATCCTTTTGTTGTTTCGTTTCATGTTCGTTACCTCCAATACAGTGTCCGGCGAGGCGTGGAGTGCGCCAAAGGTTCTCCGGTACCGTTCCCTATTCGTCATCGCTCCATTCCTCCTTAAGTTTCTCTTTCAGCAGCGCACGGGCCTTTTGCATCCGGGTGCGGATGGTGGAGGGGTTGCTGCCGGTGATTTGGGAAATTTCATTGACGCTGTAGCCCTCATAATAATAGAGGTAGGTCACCACCCGGTAAAGCCTGGGCAGCTCCATCACAGCCAGGAACAGGCCACTGTCCTCTGGGCTGTCGGCGTAAAGCTGGTCAGCGTAGTCCTCCAGCGCCTCATGCCTGCACCGCCAGGGAGCGCGGAGCAGCTTCTTGCAGTCATTGATGGTGACCCGCAGCAGCCAGTTCCGCAGGTGTTCCTCCCCGTCAAAGGGGCGGTTCGTCCCCAGCAGCTTCAGCAGGACGGTCTGGACGATGTCGTCCGCGTCGTAGCGGTTGCCGCAGTAGTGGAAGGCGAGGCGGAAAATCATGTCGCTGTACCGCTCCGCCGCCCGGGTAAATTCCTGCTCCGTCAATGTATCACTTCCTCTGTTTGAAAGGCCCTTCACTTAGAATATCCCCCAGCGGGGGGAAATGTCCGCGTCGGCGGGAAATTTTTTTGAAAAAACTGGGAAGCCGCCGTGAATGCTTTGTCGGTTTGCACCCAGGAACCGCGTAAAATCCTAAAAATCCCCTCTTTTTCCCTTGACAGCGGCGAAGGTATCTGTCAAACTGGTAGCAGGGTTTCTCCGGCTTTTATCCAGATTTTTCCTGGAAACTGCTCCCGTATCGGCAAAAACGCTTCGCCTGCCAACTGTGAACGAATCAAAAAATATTGTTAATAAAGCGTGAAATTTTCATGGCACACTTGACATTTTATCATTTCTCGTCTATAGTTTAGATATTAAGATTAGATTTTCCTATTTCTTAATATTTTTAAGTTTTCTTTTGTCTTTTGTTGAAAGGAGTCCTATTCATGGAAGTGTCAAACAGAATCCTGCACTCTTACCTTCGTGTCAGCCGGAAAATGTCAGAGGAACTGCGTGGTCATGTGGGTAAACGCAGCCTCACCTTCCCCCAGACGATGGCGCTGACCCTGCTCCACGAGGAAGGGCCTATGCCGATCAGCAACCTGGCCAGCGCCACCGGCAGCGCCAACTCCACCATCTCCGGCGTGGTTGACCGGCTGGAGAAGGTGGGCCTGATTCAGCGTATCCGCTCCGAGCAGGATCGCCGGGTCATCTATGTGGCCACCACCGAGAAGTTTGAGCAGCTCTACGCAGAAGCTGCCAACAACGTCCTGGGCAATTTCGAGGCGCTGGTCTCCAGCCTCAGCGAGGAAGAGCTTCAGCAGGTGGAGAAGGGGCTGAGCATTCTGGAGCAGGCCCTGACTGCCGGGGATGCTCAGGAATAATGCGGCGCCGCCCCTTCAGACGGGCCGCCGTTTGAGATGAGGCAAACAGCTATGTTATTTCGCAGAACAAACCGTTACGGATACAGCCGTTACTACGGCAACGCGGGGAATATCCTGCGCATTATCAAAATCATCCTCTTTGTCGTGGTGGTGCTGGCCCTGGGTGCGGCCCTGGCCGTGTGGCTGCTCCGGCCCTACGTCACCTATGACACGGAGGGCGCCCACCTGAATCTGCCCTGGGCCAGCGTGGCGGCGGAGGATGATTCCTCCAGCGGCACGGAGCCAGAGGTTTTGGTGGAGGACGGGAGCGGCAGCTCCAGCGCCGAGGCCGAGGTCATCGTGAACCAGGAGGAGGACGCCTCCACCTCTGAGGAGGGCAACAGCAGCGTCGCCCCGGAGGAGGACGAGGAGCCTGACACCGACGAGGGCCGAACCCCCGCCGCGCTGACCCAGCTTCTGGCCCAGCACGTTGGCAAGACCAACCTGAAATCCGGCTACTCTCCCAGCACCCTCCGGGCCGCAGGGGCCAATGCCGCCCTGATTTACCTGAAGGAGTCCAGCGGCAGCCTGAACTTCTTCACGGAGAACCAGCTGGCCACCCAGCTTGGGGTCGTCACTGCCTTGGAGACCGATGAGGACGGCAACAGCTATGACGCCATCCTTACCGCCGCCGCTGACCTCCAGGAGGAGGGCTACTACACCGTCGCCTATGTGGACTGCTTCCGGGACAAGGCCCTGGGCACCGATACCGACTATGCCATCCTGTCCTCCGACGGCAGCCGCTGGAAAGACCGGGCTGACGCCCCCTGGGCCAGCCCCTCCAATGAGGATGTGCAGGACTATCTGGCGTCTCTGGTGACGGAGATTGCCGAGGCCGGCTTTGACGAGGTGGTGCTTCGGAACGCCGCCTACCCCACCCTGGGAGACACGGACGCCATCGCGGACGGCAGCGACAAGACGGAGGTCATCACCGCCTTCTATGAGAAGCTGATTGACGCCCTGGCGGACTATGACATCGTCCTCAGCGTTTACACAGACGAGACCACCATCACCACCGGCGAGAACGCCCTCTCCGGCCAGACCCTGGCCGAACTGAGCAGGCTGGGCGGGCGGCTCTGGGTCAACGACGTCACCGACGCCGACGCCCTGGAGGCGGCCCTGACTGAGGCCGGGTTTGGGGAGAACACCCTTTGCCTGGTGGTGGACAACCTGGACGCGGACAGCACTGTGTCCCAGTGCGTCACCGATTAAACAAACCATATGAACCGGGAACGCCGCCGCAGGCAAAACTGCGGCGGCGTTTTGCTGTCAAGCAGCGCCCTGGGGGGCCGCCCGCCCCACCGCAGGGCGTTCTGCTCAAATTTTATAGTTTTGTAACAGTTTCCCATAAACTTCTGTAACAACCGGGGTGTATCTTATAGACATGAGCTGAGCAACTTCTTCTTTTCATTCTATCCTCCCTAATTTCCCTAAAGGAACAGGCGGCAACCGTTCGGTTGCCGCCTGTTTCCGTTTCTCAGGAGGGTAGTTTAAGGTTCATCCGGCTGCTGGCCGTCGTGGGCCTTCCACTGGCACTCCATCAGCTGAGGATGGGAGAACTCTGCCTGAAAGGAGGAGTCCTCCGGGGAGCAGGCGTAGACGCCAAAGCGGATTTTCCCGCCCCCTTTGTGGAGGTGGCAAATGCGCATTTGCCGGAAGGTCACGCCGTCCTCCGAACATTCGATGCAGTAATCGTCCTCCCTCCGGCTGAGCCGGTACCACATGGATTTGACCGAGGCGGGAATCTCCGTGGTGGCCCAATCGGAATAGCCCCCGTTGGTGACGACGCTGCCCAGGTGCTGGAACACGTCGTTTTCATACTCCACCGACGCTTTCAGCCAGTTTTCGCTGTCCAGGTACAGGACGACGCCGCACTGGTCGAACCGATGATGGCTGTCAGAAAAGTCGGTTTTCACCACGAAGCTGAAATAGGGCTCCTCCGTCTCCATTTGGAACACCGGGGCGTTGTCGTTCCGGAAGTGGTAATAGGTGCGCTGCCACAGGTCGGTGTGGGGCCTCGTCACCACGGTGAGGTTCTCCCCCTCCACGCGGCAGGCCGCAGGCTCCCGCGTCCAGGTAAACGCTGTAAAGTCCATGGAATCCTCCAAAAAACTCAGGCGTGCTCCGCCTCGAACTTGCGCAGGCAGTCCACCAGCGCCTCCACGCCCGCCTTGGGCATGGCGTTGTAGATGGAGGCCCGGAGGCCGCCCACGGAGCGATGGCCCTTCAGGTTATCCAGCCCGGCAGCCTTGGTGTAGGCCACGGCCTCGGCGTCCATCTCCTTGGAGGGGCTGACAAAGGTAACGTTCATCAGGCTGCGGAAGGGCTTCTCCACCGTGCCGGAGAACAGGTTGGAGCTGTCCAGGAAGTCGTAGAGGATGGCGGCCTTCTCCTGGTTCTTCTGCGCCATGGCCTCCAGGCCGCCGTTTTTCAGCAGCAGCTTGAACACCTTGCCGCAGACGTAGATGTCCCAGCAGTTGGGGGTGTTGTACATGGAGCCGTTATCCGACTGCAAATCGTACCGCATATAGGCGGGGACGTGGGAATCCAGGTCGGAGCGGATCAAGTCCTCCCGGATGATGACGATGGCCATACCGGCGGGGCCCACGTTCTTCTGGACGCCGGCGTAAATCAGGCCGTAGTCCGTCACGTTGCAGGGCTTGGACAGGAACATGGAGCTCTGGTCGGCCACCAGAATCTTCCCCTTGGTGTTGGGGAGCTGCTGGAAGGTGGTGCCGTGGATGGTCTCGTTCTCGCAGATGTAGACGTAGTCCGCGTTCTCCCGGATGGGCAGGACGGAGCAGTCCGGAATGTAGGAGAAGTTCCGGTCAGCGGAGGTGGCGACGCACTGCACGTCGCCGTACTTCTTGGCCTCGGCGAAGGCCTTCTTGCTCCATGCGCCGGTGACGATGTAATCCGCAGCGCCGTTTTTCATCAGGTTCATGGGGATGCCCGCGAATTGCAGCGTGGCCCCGCCCTGAATAAACAGCACCTTATAGTTCTCCGGAATCCCCATCAGGGTGCGGAGGTCGGCCTCGGCCTCGTCCGCGATTTGCTGGAACGCCTTGGAGCGGTGGGACATCTCCATCACGCTCATGCCGGTGCCGCGATAGTTCAGCATCTCATCCCGCAGCTCCTCCAGCACGCTCTCCGGCATGACGGCGGGGCCGGCGGAAAAGTTATAAATACGATCATACATTGTGGTATGCCTCCCAAAATTCAGTTTCCCGTTTAGTATACCGCAAAATGCAAAGCAACGCAAGCGGGAGAGGAAGGTTTTTGGGGGGGTCCGGGCGGTTTCCCTCGCGATTTATGCTGCCCCTAGAAGGGTGGGGAGCGCAGCGGAAATGCC
>JAJQFX010000037.1 GCA_021200895.1 Clostridiales bacterium
GGGATAGGGGGAGGGTTCTTAGGGAGGGGCAAGGCCCCGAAGCCCCTCCCTAAGCCGCCTTCTTTCCCCCATTTCTTGGCGGAGCAAGAAATGGGGCCCGCCGGGAGGGCAAACGCTTTATTTCCTTATAGTATCCTTGTCTAAGGAGCGTAATTCCCTTAAATTGATGACATTGCCCTGAAAGGGGAGCTGGCTGGCCGTAAGGCCAGACTGAGGGGTGGAAAGGCTGGACAAAGCCGTTATAGCGAACTTTTCCTAAGGAGAGCAACCCTGTTCAACCGCTGCCATCGCCTTACTTGAAACAGTATGCGCCTATTCAGGCATCCTTATACGAGACGGAGGAACCAAAATGTCCTATTCAGTCCTGCTGTTTGACCTGGACGGAACGCTGACCGACCCCGGCCTGGGCATCACCAATGCGGTGATGCACGCCCTGACGGAACTGCACATCCCCGTGCCGCCCCGGGAGGAGCTGTACCGGTTCATCGGCCCGCCGCTGCACACCTCCTTCCAGACCTGGTACGGCCTGAGCCGGGAGGAGACCGACCGGGCCATCACCAGCTTCCGGGCCTACTACAACCCCATCGGCGTGTATGAAAACGCCCCTTACCCAGGCGTGGCGGAATTTTTGGCCGACCTGAAGGCGGCGGGGTACACCCTGGCCCTGGCCTCCTCCAAGCCCCAGCATTTGGTGGAACAGGTGCTGGAGATGTTCCACCTGACGGAGTATTTCACCGCCATCTGCGGCGGCAGCCTGGACGAGCGGCACTGCGTCAAGTCCCTCATCGTGGCCGACGCCCTGGCCGCCTGCGGCGTGACAGACCCCTCCTCCGCCCTGATGATCGGCGACCGGAAGCACGACATCGAGGGGGCCAGGGCCAACGGCATCGCCGCCATGGGGGTGCTTTACGGCTACGGCAATCGGGAGGAGTTCCTCCAGGCCGGGGCGGACTACATCTGCGGGGATTTTGAGGAGATGCGCAGTATCCTCCTCCTCAAATAGCACCAAAAAAGAGAGAGAAAGGAAGCGAGAAACATGGCAAAGTCGGAATCCAACCAAAGCGCCAATCTGGGGGAGGGCAACGTCGGCAGGCTGCTGCTGCGGCTGGCCATCCCCTCCGTGGTGGCCCAGCCCATCAATATGCTCTACAACATTGTAGACCGCATTTACATCGGCCATATGCCGGAGAACGGCAGCCTGGCCCTCACCGGCGTGGGGCTGTGTTTCGCGGTCATCATTCTGATTTCCGCTTTTGCCTCCCTGGTGGGGGCTGGGGGGCGCGCCCTGTGCCGCCATTTACATGGGCAAGCAGGATAACAAGACGGCGGAGAACATCATGGGCAACTGCTTCACTGCCCTGATTATCATTGCCGTGGTGCTGACCGTGGTGTTCCAGGTCATTGCGGAGCCGATGCTGCGCCTCTTCGGGGCCAGCGACAGCACCCTGCCCTACGCCCTGAGTTATATGCGCATCTACGTCATGGGGACGCTGTTCGTCATGACCGTCCTGGGGATGAAACGTGTTCATCACCGCCCAGGGCTTCGCCAACTTCAGTATGCTGACCACGGTCATCGGCGCGGTGTGCAACATCATCCTGGACCCCATCCTGATTTTCGGCCTGAACATGGGGGTGCGGGGGGGGGCGGCCACCGCTACCATCCTCAGCCAGGGAATCAGCGCCGTGTGGGTGCTGCGGTTCCTGCTGGAAAAAAAGACCGTCCTCAAGCTGAAAAAGGAGCACCTGCCCATACAGGGCGACGTGCTGCTGCCCTGTATGGCGCTGGGGGTCTCCCCCTTCGTGATGCAGAGTACCGAGGCCATCCTGAATGTCTGCTTCAACTCCAGTCTGGCCAAGTATGGCGGGGACGTGGCCGTGGGCTCCTTCACCATCATCAGCAGCTGTATGCAGTGCCTGAGCCTGCCCCTGATGGGGATGTGCCAGGGCGCCCAGCCCCTGATGAGCTTCAACTTCGGGGCCAGGAAGAACGACCGGGTGCGGCAGACCTTCCGGTACCTGCTGGCCATCTGCGTGGCTTTCTCCTGCCTGTTCTGCATAGTGGCGGAGTTAGTGCCCACGGTGATGGCGGGCATCTTCTCCTCGGATACGGAGATGATCAGCTACACCGCCTGGGCCATGCGCATCTATATGGCGGGGGCCTTCTCCATGGGCGTGCAGCTGGCTTGCCAGCAGAGCTTTATGGCCCTGAGCCAGGCCAGAATCAGCCTGCTGCTGGCCTGCCTGCGGAAAATCATCCTGCTGATTCCCCTCATCTACATTCTGCCCAACTTCTTTGGGGATAGGGTGTTCGGCGTGCTGCTGGCCGAGCCGGTCAGCGACATCCTCGCCGCCGCTGTGACGGCCATCATGTTCTTCACCCACCTGAACGGCATCCTGGAGAAAGGGCCGAGCAAGTAAACGGAACTCCGAGACAAAACAGTGCGCCGCACCACGGCTTACCTCGTGGTGCGGCGCTGCTGCGCTGTTACAGGGTGTAGGCTGCCTTTACAAAATACTGGCCGTCCATCAGCCGCCACTTTTCCGTGAAGCGGGGCTCCAGGGGGCTGCTTTCGATGTACGCCTCCGCGACGTGGACGAAGCGCTGCTGCTCCCCCTCCTCCACCAGGTAGTAGGCCGTCTGGTCATTGCAGACGTCTGCCAGGTGGAATACCCCCGGCTGGGTCAGGAAGTCCAATATCTGCTCCGTTTTACTCAATTTCTTGCGCCGAATCAGCGGGATAATGCGCTCCGCGTTGGGGAAGTGGGCCTTTACCGCCGCGTCCTGCCGGGCGTGATACCGCCCGGTGTCCTCATACTGCGCAAGGTCGAGCTCCTCCCGCAGGACGGAGGGCGCAATGGAATCCTCTTCCTGCAGCAACTCGTCCACGGTGACGCCGAACAGCGCCGCGATGCGCTGCAAATTTTCCACGTCGGGGAGTCCCCCGCCGCACTCCCACTTTGTGATGGCCTGGCGGGAGACGTGCAGTTTTTCCGCCAGCGCCTCCTGGGACAGCCCGGCCCGCTTCCGGCAGTCTCGCAATTTTTCACCTAACGTCATGGTCAAAACCTCCAGTTCGGTTGTTCTGCCCTGATGATAAGCCGCTTCCCGGAAAAGCGCAAGCAACGGGCTGTGGCGTGGGCGCTACGCTTCGTAGCATCCCGGAGGGAACCGGCGTTACAGCGTGATCCAGTACCGCTCCAGCGTCCTGCCCTCCCTGGGCTCCGTTACGGTGGAGTGGTACACCCCGCCGCAGGCCAGAATGGTGCGGCGGCTGGCCTCGTTGCCCGCCTCGCAGGAGAGCAGCACCCTGTCCAGCCCCCGGGCCTTGCACAGGGGGAGCAGCGCCCGGAGCATGGCCTTGGCGTAGCCCTTGCGCCGCTCCGAGGGGCGGACGGAGTAGCCGATGTGTCCGGCGTAGGTCAGATAGTCGTTCAGTTCCCACCGGAGCTGAATCATCCCCAGCAGCTTGCCGTCCGACTTGCGGACATAGACGTACTGAGTAGAGGGCACCATCCCCTCCGGCACTGTGTCCGGGCGGCTCAGTCGCTGGCAGTCGTCCAGCCAGTCCAGAGGGTTCTCCCGCCGCCGCAGGGAGCCGCAGCCGTCCATGTCGCTGTCCGCGTCCAGCAGCTCCTGCCGGTAGGCGGCGATTTCCGCCCTGTGGCAGACGTTGGGGACGCACAGCACCGCCTCCCCCGGCTCTGCCAGAGCGGGTACCAGCGGCTTCAGGGCCTCCCACAGCTGGGGCACGCCGGTGTAATGGATGCCGTCAATGCCCGCTTCTGCGGCCCCCTGGAGGTTGCCCACATTGTCGTCAATCATCATGGCGTCTTCCGGGGCCACCCCCCGGCGCTCCAGCAGCAGCCGGAACAGGGCGGGGTCGGGCTTCACCAGATGTACCTCGCTGGAGATGATGATGCTGTCAAAGGCGGTGTAGAGATGTTCCCGGCTCAGCACCCGATGGAGGTACCCGGCGGGGGCGTTGGACAGCAGCGCCACTTGGCAGCAGGCCCGGAGCCGGGCCAGCAGGGGCAGGATGTCCCGGTGAAGGACGGCCAGCTCCATCCAGTCCGCCATGATTTGCCCCGGATCCTCCCCGGTCAGGGCGCTGAGACGGCAGAAGTACTCCGTCTCGTCAATGTCCCCCCGGTCGGCGGGGATACAAAGGGCCGCCTTCCGCCGGTCGGCCTCCTCCGGCGGGAAGTACCGCCGGAACCACTGAGGGGCCACCTCGGAGGAAATGACGCCGAAAAAATCGAAGATGATGAGTTTTTTCTCCATGATGTTACTCCTTTGCAGGTCAAGGTCATCCGTTTAGATGTTAGCTGTTAGTGGCTAGTGGCTAGACGCCCCTGCGGGGCGGGGCTGTTAGCTATTAGCTGTTAGCCGTTAGTGACCCCTCCGGTGCGTTGCACCACCTCCCCTTTCAGAGGAGACAGAAGGTTGTAGTAACCGCCACTTTATTGGCTCCCCTGAAAGGGTAGGGAGCGCAGCGGAAATGCCGCTTGACGGCGTAGCCGACTGAGGGGTGATGCCGCAGTCTATTCCGTTGGTATTTTGTAATGGTTGAATGAAACAAAGTTTTAGTTTTCACACTCTACTACTGGATAAAGGAAAACCCGGCGGTTTCAATCGCCGCCACAAACAGCTAACAGCTAAAAGCTAACAGTTCACGCCCCGCAGGGGCGTCTAGCCACTAACCACTAGCCACTAACAGCTCCGCTCTGAAGGGCGGCGGGGCCGAAACCGTGGGGCAGCAGCTCCGCCAGGGACGCGGTGCGGTACTCCCCCCGCCGGTTTGCCATGTAAACGGTCAGGTCAGGGGCGAACTCGTACAGCATTTGGCGGCAGGCCCCGCAGGGAGTGCAGAAGTCCTCCGTGTTTCCAATGACGGCCAGCCGGGTGAAGCTGCGATGGCCTTCGCTGACTGCCTTCACCAGGGCGATGCGCTCCGCACAGAGGGAGGAGCCGTAGGCAGCGTTCTCCACATTGCAGCCGGTGTACACCGTGCCGTCGGCGCACTCCAGTGCCGCCCCCACCGGGAAGCCGGAGTAGGGGGCGTAGGCCAGGGGCAGCATGGCGCTGGCCTGCTGAATCAGTTCTTCCGGGGTCATAAAATCCCTCCTGTCATGTCCTGTATATCCTATCAGTTCCAAAACTGGGCGTCGGGGTTATAGTCAAAGTAGTAGGCGGCCAGCAAATCGACGCAGGCACCGTAGCTGGACATGACGTCCGCCTCCCCGTAGCTTTTCGCCACGCCGGAGTAGACGCTCTGGCTGGCGGTCTTGGCGGGACTTTCCAGCGCCGCCCAGTACCGGCTGTTGGCGGTGTTGTCCGCCCGGGCTGCCTCGCTGAGGTGGGCGGCGGCGTCCGCCCAAAGGTCGGCGTCCGCCTTGTACAGGGCGTTGCTGAGATGGATGTAAGCCGCCATGCAGGCGGAATAGGCGAAGTCCACATTATCGCTCTGGGCGCCGGCCAGGATGGCCAGGAAGTTGCACTCCTCCTCCGAGGCGATGTTCCGCTGGTGGGACAGCTCGTGGAGCAGGGTGAAGGGCACCAGGTACTCTGGCTGATCCACATTCACCATGGATTCCCCGGTGAAGGGGAAGTAGAAGCCGGTGAAGCCCATATAGCTGAGGATGCGGGAGAACACCATGGGCTTGGGCTGCCGGACAGCGCCTTCCAGACAGGGGAACTCCTCCAGCAGACCGTCATAGACCGTTGTGGCCTGGGCGAACAGGGCGTCCAGATCTTGCACGTACAGACCGTCCTCGTCCCGCTCCACTGCCTCCGCCAGCCCGCTGGCCCGGTCGGAAAAGGCCACCAGCAGGGTGTACAGCTCCGAGGCGTTGGTGCCCCGGTCAACCAGGCCGGTCATGTCGGCAAGGCTGTCGGCGTAATAGTTGGCCCCCCACATCAGGGTGTAACCGGCGTAGGCGATGAGGGCCGCGCTGCCCAGGGCCAGCACCCGGCGGAGCAGCCGCTTGCGCCTCCCCTTGCGGGTAATCAGTAAGTACACGGTGCGCGCCAGGAATCCCACCCCGGCGAGTATCGCCGCCGCCCAAATGACCTCCGCCACGCCGAAGGGCAGGAAGGCGCACAGCCAGGAGACGCCGCTTTTGATGGGGGAGGTGACCTGCCGCACCCAAACGTTCATCCACGCTTGGCTGCCCTTGCAGAGCTGGAACAACCCTAACAGGGCGGCGGGAACGGCCACCCAGGCCAGGCTGCGGAGGCGGGAGGGTATCGTCGGTTTTTGCTGTGGCATGGGGCGCACCCCTTTCCGGTTTGGGTACCTCCATTTTACCACACCACAGGGCGGATAGGCAAGTGCGGCAGCGCTGGAAAATGCCGCCGGTTCCCTCCGGGGGTGTTGGCAGGTTAAGAAGTGTACCTCCCCCAAATCGCTGCCACTCCCCCAAAGGCGCAAAAAGGGCTGCCCCGCAGGAAATCCCCACAGGGCAGCTCGGAAGAAAGGAGAAGCGTATTCGGGTTCCCGTCTCCGCCCAGACGGCCAGTACCGCGTCGGCGAGGGCCTCGGCATAGTCCTCCATCTGGCTGTCAAAGAGGCGGTTGTCCTCCTCGTTTTGGAGGAAGCCCATCTCCACCAGCAGGGCGGGCATTCTGGTCAAGCGGCACACGTCGTAATCCTCATAGGGATTGGTCTGGGAGCCGCTGTGGCAGCCCCGGCTGCCGGAAACGCCAGCCGCCACCAGGGCGTCCTCCACCCGGGCGGCCCAGCCCACCGTGGCGGCGGAGGCTGCGGTGGAGTACCATATCTCAATGCCGCTGCCGCTGCCGTCCGCGGAGGCGTTCCGATGTAAGGAGAGGAAGAAGTCCGCCCCCGCGTCGTTGGCGATGGCGGCACGGTCTGCCCGGGAGATGTAGGTATCGTCCTCCCGTGTCATCACCACGGTGATGCCCTGGGCCTCCATGGCCTCCCGCACCGCCAGGGCCAGGGTCAGATTGTCCTCCGACTCCAGGCGGCCCTGATAGCTGGTGCCCTGGTCGCTGCCGCCGTGACCGGGGTCGATGCAGACGATGAGGCTGCCGCTGTGCGTAGCGGGGCCGGGGGAAGCGTCCCCAGTGGGCAGCGCCGCGCCTGTCTCTGTGCTTGTCTCTGTGGCGGTCAGGGAGGCCACTGGAAGGGTGGGGAGGCCGTCCGTCTCCAGAAACATCAGCAGCGCTGCAGCAGCTGCGGCAATCAGCAAAATATTGCGCAGCGGGTGGCGCTTGCCCTTCCGCGCCCGTGCGGGCGGGATGTGCTGCTGGGCGGGGGCATCGGGACGCCTGGCCATGAGGGGAACCTCCTTTTCCATAAGGGTGGGAAACGACCTGTTTCGACAAAATCGTTGCACTCATTATAAGGTTCCGAAGGCGGAAAGTCAATCAGGCGGAAAGAATTGTAAGAAAACCTTAAGAATTGGGGCAGTAATAGGGCGTAAAGCCTAAATCTTTGCTTTTTGTAGGGGTAGCTGCAAACCCCTTCGCCTCCGACCGAGACACCTTCCATTTCAGGCAATGTCATCAATTTAAGGGGATTACGCTCCTTGGGCAAGGATACTATAAGGAAATAAAGCGTTTGCCCTCCCGGCGGGCCCCATTTCTTG
>JAJQFX010000295.1 GCA_021200895.1 Clostridiales bacterium
CCTCCCTGAGCCGCCTTCTTTCCCCTATTTCTTGGCGGGACAAGAAATAGGGCCCGCCGGGAGGGCAAGAACTGATTTCCTTTATCTATCTTTCTCTAAGGAAAACCCCTTAAATTGATGACATTGCCCTGAAAGGGGAGGTGCCTCCGAAGGAGGCGGAGGGGTTTGCAGCTGCCCTACAAAAAAGTAAAGATTTAGTTTTCATTTTCTACTACATTGCCCTCATCAAACGCCTGGCGGTGGAGGAGAGGCTAGGGAACCTCTGAATAAATGAACAAGAGCGAATTGCGAGGAAATTTTCGTCAGAAAAAGGCGCAAAGGCGCAGGAATCCTGACGGATTTCAAGCCTTTGCAACGCATTTATGGCGGAAATTTACCGCAAGTCGCCGCAGTTACATTTGTTCAGAGGTTCCCTAGATTTCGGCACGGTGAAAATCCTGATCGCCGCCTACAAAAGCGCCCGCAGCGGGGAGAACGCCCCCGCCCAAGGCGACAAGACAAAGGAGGACGTACTATGAGCAGTTCAAGCGTATTTGTCACCACCACGCTGGTTTTGTTCCTCATCGTGGTAGTGGGCAGCATCGCCCTGCAATTTTTCCTGTCCCGGCGGGAAAGCCCCGTCCCGGGGCTAGTGTTACCGGCGCTGACCCTGTTGGGGGCGCTGGTATCCAGCCTGGTGACGGCGGCAGGCATGATAGGGGTCACTTGGTTGGAGGCCCTGGTGGGGGTGGCCGTCCCCTTCCTGGTGGGCAACATCCCCACCATCGTGCTGCTGGGCATCTACTTCGGCTGCCGGGAGAAGTTCCGCCGGAAGAAGATGATGGACAAGATGAACATTCAGGATTTGGAGTGAGGAACCGCCCTCACAATGGCAAAGGGCCTGGGCCGCAGTTTGCGGCCCAGGCCCAATATGTTTCCTGGGATGGAATTACTGCACCGTCACAGAGGTGATGTGGGGGTTCACGCCCTCATACCAGTACAGGAAGCCCTCCATGTCGATGACGTCGCCCACCTGCAGGTTGGTGACAGCGGCATAGACATCGGTGGTGTTGTCGCAGAGGTAGGACTCCACCGTGAAGGTGTAGGTCTCGCCGTTCAGGGAGACGTTGAAGTACAGGTCGTCGCCGTCGGAGCCGGAGCCGTCCCAGCTGTACAGGAAGGCCGCGCCGTCGCCGGAGTCCTCCACGGTCATGCCGGTGAAGGAGACGTACTCGTTCTGATGGTCGATGAGCTCATCGGTGCCCAGCAGGTCGGTGACGTCCAGGGCCTCAGCGATGTAGCTGCCCTCTTCGATTTCAAAGGTGGCGTCAATGATCTCCACCTCGCCGGACCACTCGGACTTGTAGCCGGTGACCTTGATTTTGGTGCCGACAGTCAGCTTCTCATAGTCCTCCTCAGAGCAGGCCATGTTGTACAGGAAGTACGCGCCGTCCTCATCCTGGGTGTAGACGGTGGCCTGGTCTTCCCACCAGGACTGCTTGGCCTGGACGTAGGTTTCAATGACCACTTCCGTGTCCACGTCCGCCGCGATGTACTCAGCATAGGTCATCACGCCCTCGGACTTGGCGCTCTCCGCCGCAGCTTCGGAGGCGGAGCCTTCGGCCTCAGCCTCAGAATCGGCTTCGCTTTCCTCTGCAACGGAGGCGTCCGCTGTACCGGAGGAAACGGTTCCGTCCTCGGAGGAGCCTTCGTCAGAGCTGGAGCCGCAGCCTGCCAGGGCGAACACCATGGAAAGGGCCAACAGCATTGCTACAAATTTTTTCATCATGCACACTTCTTTCTCTCCGTCTATCCGCGGAGTGGTGGGTGTTGGTTGTTGAGCATACTTAGTTTACTCAATTCTGCCGGACAAGTCAATACCTTTTCTCACTTTTTTCGCCTTCTGGCGTCCCATATCACATAAATCAGAATCAAAATCCATACTGCGGCCAAGCCCGCCAGCAGCCCCACCGCCATAGGCGGCAGGGGGCCAAGCTCCTCCTTGCCGTAGGCGGACTCGCTCTCCAGGCTCAGCCGGTAGAGGGAGGTCACGTCGCTGAACAGCTCCTCCATATACGCATCGTCCACCGTCTCCTGCCGCCGGACGGACTTCACCACGTTCTCAATCAGCTGCCCCGCCGCGTCCCGGAGGGAGGCGGAGCCGTTGAACACGGGGGTGACGAAGGTGTTGTCCACCTGCTCCAGCAGCAGCTGGGACGCCTGAATCTTCACCTCGTAATAAGTGGAGTTGTCCTCCCCGCTGCGGGAGAGGTAGTCCTGATATTCCTCGGAGTTCTGGGCCCTGGTGGTGACAGGGACGTAGCCCTCCGTCTCGGCGTAGGCGATTTGCACGTCATTGGTCAGCAGATACTGGGCGAAGAGCCAGGACGCCAGCACCTCCTGCTCGTCCGACTTGTTGAACACGCAGATGGACGGCCCCTGGGAAATCATCTGGGGGTTCTCCGTGTCAAACTGGGGAACGGCCATCACCGCCGTCTCAAACTCCACCACCTTGTCCTCGCTGATGTCGGACAGAGGGGCGTCGCTGCCCATCCAGGTGGCCCCCGCCGTGGAGTCGATGGCGAAAATGCACTGGCCCGCATTCAGGAAGTTGGCGGGATAGCCGGAAATCTTGAAGGTGGAGAAGGCCCCCGTGGACACATGGTCAGCAATGGTGTAGAGCAGTTCCTCCGTGGTGTCGTTAAACAGCAGGATGCTGCCGCTCTCGTCAGAGTACCCGGCCCCCAGCTGTTTCAGCATCTGAATCATCATATTGTCCGTGGACTTGTAGATGAAGGGGATCATCACCTCCTGGCCGTTCACTAGGTAGGTGCCGTCCTCCGCCTGAGCCGTGGCCGCCTCGGACACCTCCCAGATAAAGTCCCAGGTCAGTGTTTCCGGCAGGGTGTAGCCCAGGGCCTCCACATAGGTCTTGTTGATGTAGCAGGCCTCGGTGGAGCGCATATAGGGGATGGCGTAATGCTGGCCCTCAATGACGCACTCCTCCAGGAACTGGGGGATGATTTCCTCCTCCGTCACCGAGTCGTACAGCACCTCGCTGCCCCCCAGGCCGTATTTCTCATCGACGAACAGGTCGTCCAGGGGCACCACCGTGTTCTCCCCCGTCATGTAGGTAGCGATGTGGTCGGGGTAGGTGATGCAGACGTTGGGGGTGGTGTTGGTGGAGATGTTGGTGATAACGTCGTTATAGATGTCGCTGTAGTTGGTGTACAGCCGCAGCGTTACCGTGATGTTGGGATAAATCTCCTGAAAGTCCTCAATGGCCTGCTGATAGATGGCGGTCTGGGTCTTGTTGGTGTCGTTCTTGGCCCAGAAGGTGATTTCATAGTCCCGGGAGGCGTCGAACTCCTCCGGCACCTCGAAGGCGTCCAGCCCCTTGGAGCCGTGGCACCCGCTGAGGGGCAGGAGCGCCGCCAACAGCAGCGGCAGCAGGAGCCGCTTCCATGTTCCTCTGCGCTTCACCCTTTCGTCCCCCCTCTTGACACACCGGCCATGATTTTCTCCCGAAAGACCAGGAACAGCACCACCAGGGGCACCGAAATCACCACCACCGCCGCCATCATGGCGGGGATGTTCTCCCGGCCGAAGCCGTTCTCCCGAATCTCCTGAATCCCGTTGGACACCAGGTAGTACGCCTCATCGTCGGTAATGAGCCGGGGCCAGACGTAGGAGTTCCAGCACTCGATGACCTTCAAAATGCCCACGGTGATCAGCGTTGGCCTGCAAATGGGAATCATCACCTTCAAGAGGTAGTTCAGGTCGGAGGTGCCGTCCACCTTGGCGGCGTAGTACATGGAATCCGGCACCTGGGCGAAGTTCTCCTTCAGCAGATAGATGTAAAAGATGGAGGTGACGGAGGGCAGAATCAGCCCCGGAAAGCTGTTGCGCAGGCCCAGATTGGTAATGGTGGAGAAGTTGGTGATGATGACCAGCTCATTGGGAATCATCATCAGGGAGAGGAACAGGGTGAACACCACGTCCTTCCCCCGGAAGGACAGACGCGCAAAGGCGAAGGCCGCCAGCACGCTGACCGCCAGCATGATGGCCGTGGTGGCCACGGTGAAAATCAGCGTGTTCAGCAGGTACCGGAGCAGCGGCACCTGGCTGAACGCATCCACATAGTTTTGCAGGGTGGGGGACAGGGTGTAAAACTTGGGGATGGCCTCGCTGTTATACTCGCTGTAGCTTTTCACCGAGGTCAGCAGCATCCAGTAGAAGGGGAACAGCACCACCACCGCCCAGAGGCTCAACAGCACATAAATCACCCCGTGGACGACCCGCTTCCTGGCAGCCGCCCGCCGCCGCACCAGTTCATAGTCAACCTGTTGTTTCATGGAAATCACCCGTTGCCTTTCTCAATAGTAGGTGTGCTTCCTGCTGATGAGCAGGTTGATGCAGGTGATGGTCAGCACGACGGCGAACAGTATCACCGCCGCCGCCGAAGCGTAGGAGGGGTAGCCGCCGCTGTCGCCATACAGCATATCGTACACATAGCCTACGATAGTGTTCATCTCCGCGGCGTTCAGGTCGGTGCCGAACAGGGCCACCGCGTCGCTGTACTCCTTAAACGCCCCGATGAAGCCGGTGATGATGAGGTAGAAGATGGTGGGGGAAATCATGGGCAGCGTGATTTTGTAGAAGATGCGGAAGCTGGAGGTGCCGTCCACCCGGGCCGCGTTGTAATAGCTTTCGTCCACGGAGGACAGGGCGCTGGTCAGCAGCAGGATTTTAAAGGGCAGCACCACCCAGATGATGTAAATGCACAGCACCAGCATCTTGGCCCAATACGGCCCGTCGATGAAGTCCACCGACTCCCCGCCGAACCAGTTGATGAGCAGGTTCACCAGGCCGTCCGTATAGGCCGTCTTTTGGAACAGCACCATGAACACCAGCCCCACCGCCAGGGTGTTAGTCACATAGGGCAGGAAGTAGATGGTCTGGTACAGCTTCCGCAGCGCCGTGATGGAGCTCAGCCCCACCGAAATCAGCAGCGCCAGCCCGGTGGAGATGGGCACCGTGATGACCACCATCAGCAGCGTATTTTTCAGCGCCTGCAAAAAGTAGGGGTCGTGCAGCACATAGGAGAAGTTGTACAGCCCCACGTCGAAGTAAGTCTGGGACGCGAAGTTATACCCCTCCTCTACGGAGTAGATGAAAACGTCAATGAGCGGGTACACCATGAACGCCGCCAGGAACAAAACCGCCGGCAGCAGGTAGAGCCACGCCTTCCTGTTATTTTTTTTCCATTGTATCCCTCGCTTGCCGGTTCGCCGGCTGAATCTTCGTCTGTCAAAGCGCCTGTCCGTTCTGGAAGGGGATGCGCTCCTCCGTCTCCCGATGGAACAGCAGCACCTTGGCGGGCTTCAGGGCGAAGCGCACCGTCTCGCTGGCCGTGTCCACCCGGCTCTCCGCGTTGATGATGGCCCGCACCGTGGGGTTGTCCGATTGGGGGTTCGTGGAAAGGATGCTGACATCCCGCCCCATCACCTCCACGCCGGACAGGTGGCAATGCAGCGGCCCGTCCTGGCGCGGCACGAAGCCCTCCGGGCGGATGCCCACGGAGACCTCCTGGTCGGCTACGCCGTCCAGGGTCAGCACAGCGTCCTCCCCGATGTACAGTCTGCCGCCCGCCACCCGGCCGCGGAAGGTATTGATGGGGGGCGTCCCCAGGAACTTGGCCACGAACAGGTTCACCGGGTCGTCATAAATCTCCTGGGGCCTGCCGATTTGCTGGGCCACCCCCTGCTTCATCACCACGATTTCATCGGAGATGCTCATGGCCTCGTCCTGGTCATGGGTGACAAAGATAGTGGTGATGCCGGTCTGTTTCTGGATGCGGCGTATCTCTTCCCTGGTTTGCAGCCGCAGCCGGGCGTCCAGGTTGGACAGGGGCTCGTCCAGCAGCAGCACCTTGGGCATCTTCACCATGGCCCGGGCGATGGCTACCCGCTGCTGCTGGCCGCCGGACAGCTCATTGGGCTTCCGGTCCATCAAATCCTCAATTTGCACCAGCCGGGCCGCCTCCTGGGCCCGCTTGTCCATCTCCGCTTTGGACAGCTTGTCCTTCCCCTTGAAGTTTTGCAGGGGGAACAGGATGTTTTCCCGCACCGTCAGATGGGGGTACAGGGCGTAGTTCTGAAAGACCACCCCCACCCCCCGGTTCTCCGGGGGAAGGTTGGTGACATCGTCCTCACCGAAATAAATCTTCCCGGCGGTGGGGGTTTGCAGGCCGCAAATCATAAACAGGGTGGTGCTTTTCCCGCAGCCGGAGGGCCCCAGCAGGCCCACCAGCTTGCCGTCCGGAATCTCAAAGGTCAAATCATTCACCGCGGTCACCTCGGCAGACTTCCTGCCCCGGGCCGGGAACTGCTTCGTCAGGTGCTCCAATACAACCTTCATCCTGGTTCCTTCCTTTTCTGTCAGTTCAGCTTCGGCTGATACCCTATAGTATAAACGTTCTGGGCGGGAGAAACAAGGGTCAAGGCAGAATATTTTCCGTTGGGGGGACTGGCATTGACCCACAGGAATCAGCAACAGCTGCCTCATCCCCAGGACGAAATACCGCTTACCGGCAGAGGGAGCGGACGAGCCGCTTCATCTCGTCCTTATCGGTGATGTGGCGGCTGCGCTCAATGACGGCGTTCTGCTCCGCCCGGGACAGGCGGCCAAAGGCGGCCAGGGCCTCCCCGTCCACAGCCAGGTTCATGGAGAAGCCTAACGGCATCTCAGGAAGAGGTTGTTCCATCCCCGTCACCCCCCAATCAGGCATAAAATCAGCCCGTAAATCACGCTGCTGCCGATGCCGAACACCAGCACCGGCCCGGCGATTTGGAACATCTTCGCCGCCATACCGGTGACGAAGCCCTCGCTTTTGAACTCCATGGCCGGGGAGACGATGGAGTTGGCGAAGCCGGTCACCGGCACCAGCGTCCCCGCCCCGGCGTGCTTGGCCAGGCGGTCATACACCTTCAGGCCGGTGAACAGCGCCGCCAGGAAAATCAGGGAAATCGAGGTGGCCGTCCCCGCATTTTGTTTGCTCAGGCCGAAATGGGCGTACATCATCTGGAGCGCCTGGCCCACGCAGCAGATGCCGCCCCCCACGCAGAAGGCCCACACCAAATCCTTCCCCAGCGCGGACGGGGGCGACAGACGGTTCACCAGCTCGCCGTATTCCTGATTGGTCATAGAAATTCCTCCATATCCTACAGATAGGGGGAGTATGGGCTGTTTTTCAGAAAAATATACGCACCGTCCAGCTGGCCACCACGAAGCCGGTCAGGTCAGCGCACAGGGCGGCAGGGATGGCGTAGCGGGTGTTCCGAATCCCGGCGGAGCCGAAGTAGACCGCCACGGTGTAGAAGGTGGTCTCGGTGCTGCCCATCATCACCGCCGCCGTGCGGCCGATTTGGGAGTTGGGGCCATAGGCGGAAATCAGCTCCGCCCCCACCCCCAGGGCCCCGCTGCCGCTGATGGGCCGCAGCAGCACCAGGGCGATGGTCTCCGCCGGGATGCCCAGCACATTCAGGGCGGGGCCCAGGGCCTCCGCCGCCAGGTCGAAGATCCCGGAGGCCCGGAGCATATAGAT
>JAJQFX010000019.1 GCA_021200895.1 Clostridiales bacterium
GACTTCTATCGGGTGGCCCTGGCCTCCGCCCAGTACGACCCCCGCAGCGTCCGGGTGGCCATGCACGGCAAGCGCATCGTCGGGATGCTCCAGCTGGATTTGGAGCGGGACGCGGCGGAGCGGGTGGGCTTCGTGCCCTTCTGCTATCTCTGCCCGCCCTACCGCGGGAACGGGCTGGGGGTGCAGCTGCTGGGGGAGGCGGTCAGCGTCTGCCGCCCCCTGGGCCGGGAGAAGCTCCGGCTCCGCTGCTCCCCGGTGAACGAGTACGGCAAGCGGTTCTACCGGGCCAACGGCTTCTACTACATCGGCCCGGCCAAGGACAGCCGGGTACCGCTGGATCTATTGGAGAAGCGTATCTCCTTTACGGGGTGAGGCACTGTCAGGTCGGCCCGGAATCGGAACTTGAGAAGGAGAAGCTGTATGATAGAACTGAAAGAACGAACAGAACAACACGTTAAGATATATTATGAGAAAACACAAGATGCGGAAATTAAAGATTTGTTGCCCAGTTCTGCCCAAACGCTTGAAGATGCAATTAGAATGTATATAGAAACAAAATCTGAATCGGCTAAAAGTGTCGGAAAAACAATTTACTATAATGGAGAATATGTCGGAGATATATGGTGTTATGGATTATGGGAAGGGCCAGATGCCATGCTGAGTTACTGCATTTTTGAAAAAAAGTTGTGGGGGGAAAGGAATCGCAACAGAAGCTGTTCGGCTTTTTGTAGCGTTTCTCAGGAATAGTTATCACATAAAAACTATTGGCGCTTTTACATATAGGAATAATGTCGCATCGATTCATGTTCTAAGTAAAAACGGGTTTGCACTGATGGAGCAATTTGAGGACGATGGCAGAGCGTCAGCATATTTAGAGAAGACACTGTAATCAACATTTGTTCATTTGGCAGCCGCCAATCAGTCGGGGCGTGTGAACTCACGCACAAATCAGAATTTGGAGGAACAATCGTGCCAATCATCGTAAGGGAATATGACGCCGCTTATCTGTCAGGGACAAGGGCCATCTGGAACGAAGTGGTGGAGGAGGGCGTCGCCTTCCCCCAGACGGAGTGCCTGGGGGAGGCCGAGGCGGACGCCTTTTTCCGCGCTCAGACCTATACCGGCCTTGCGGTGGACACGGAAACGGACGCCGTAGAGGGGATGTACATTCTCCATCCCAACAACGTCGGCAGGTGCGGGCATATCGCCAACGCCAGCTATGCCGTCCGGTCGGAGGCCCGGGGGCTGCACATTGGGGAGATGCTGGTGCGGGATTCTCTGGCGCAGGCAAAAGGCAGCGGCTTTTCCGTCATACAGTTCAACGCTGTGGTGGACAGCAACCTCCACGCCCGGCATCTATATGAACGGCTGGGCTTCCGGGAGGTCGGAACAATACCGAAGGGGTTTCGCATGAAGGACGGCCACTATGAGGACATCCATGTAATGTACCGGAGCCTATGAGGGCGCGAGAACTCCCCCAACCACACAAACGTTCAGGAGGCGGAACCATGGCAAAAAAACTGATTGCGGTTGTCCCCCTGTGGGATGATGAAAAGGAGAGCATCTGGATGCTCCCCGGTTACATGAACGGCATAGAAGCGGCAGGCGGGATTCCGCTCATCCTTCCCCTTGCCGGTGCTGTGGGGGAAAGCCCCTCCATGCCCTGCTCCAGACGGAGGAGATAGGGGTCAACAGCTACCATCATCAGGCGGTGAAGGCCCTGGGGGCTGACTTGGAGGTCATGGCCCTGTCCGAGGACGGACTGGTGGAGGCCGTCCGGCATACGGGGAAGCCCTTTGTCTGGGGCTTCCAGTGGCACCCGTAGTTTGACTATCAGGTGAACCCAAACAGCCAGAGGATTTTCGAGGCGTTCCTCGCCACGTGTCAGCGGGGATAGCCGGGAGAAGGGAAGCAAAGAGTGATGGACAGCATAGAAAAGAAGCGCTTCAACCGGGAGCCTGTCACCCTGGCGGTGCCCCTGGCCCTCCAGCAGCTGCTGACCGCCCTGGTGGGGGCCACGGACGCCCTGGTGCTGGGGCGGCTGACCCAGGAATCCATTGCCGCTGTCTCCCTGGCGAATCAAATCTCCTTCGTGCTGTCGCTGTTCGTCACCACGGTGACAGGGGCGGCAGGCATCCTGATCGCCCAGTATTGGGGGAAGGGGGACGATAAAAAAGCCCGGTACTGCCTGTGTACCGCCATCCGGTATGTGACCCTGATTTCCGCCCTGTTCTTCCTGGCGGCGTTTCTCTGGCCGGAGCAGCTGATGCGCATCTTCACCACGGAGGAGGAACTGATCACCATCGGGGCGGGGTATCTGCGCATCGTCAGCTTCTCCTACCTGTTTAACAGCATCTCTCAGTGCTACCTGACCGCCATGAAGATTTCCGGCTACGCCAGCATGAGCGTCTGGATTTCCGCGGTGACAGTGGTGGTGGACGTGACAGCGGACATCTTCCTGGTCTACGGCTTCGGCAGCTTCCAGGGCCTGGGGGCCAACGGCAGCGCCTACTCCACCATCGCGGTGGAGGCCATCGTCCTAATTTGGTGCCTGGTCTGGTCGGTGAAAACGAGGCGGCTGGCGGTGCAGGCTTCGGATTTCGCCAAAGTTTCCAAGCCGCTGGAGTCCGACCTGTGGAACATCATCCCCAGTATGCTGGCAAGCGCCCTGTCCTGGGGGCTGAGCATCTCTATGCACTCCTTCCTCATGGGCCATATGGGGACGGACGCCACGGCGGCCTACTCCGTCGTCGGGGTGGCCCAGCAGCTGGTGCAATGCCTGTCCCACGGCTTTGCCAACGGCTCAGGCATCATGCTTGGCGGCCTCCTGGGGCAAAACCGGCTGGAGGAGGCGAAGGAATACGGTGGGCGGTTCTGGACGGTGTCTCTGTTCACCGGCCTGGTGAACGTGGGGCTGATTGGCGTCGTCGGGCCGCTGGTGTACAACTTCTACGTTCTGGAGCCCCAGGCGAAGGCGTACCTGGTGGGTATGCTGGTGATGAGCGCCTTTTATATGTTCGCCTACGCTTATAATACCATCTTCACCTGTGGCGTCTTCCCGGCGGGCGGGGACGCTAAATATGACGCCGTCAGCGTCCTGCTGGCTACCTGGTGCTTTGCCCTGCCCCTGGCCCTGGTGGGGTGCTTTGTGCTGCACCTGCCGGTGATGGCCGTGTATGTCCTCATGTGCCTGGACGAAATCGTGAAGGTGCCCTTCCTCCGGTGGCGGTACAACAAGTACATCTGGCTGAAAAACCTGACGCGGGAGTGAGACGGTCAAGGTATCAAGAAGGGTAACTCAAGAATGAAAAAGTTGGAGGTATCTATATGAATCATCTGAAGAATACGAACTCGGCTACCTCACAAAAAAGGCACTTCCTGAACGCTGCTAAAATCGTTTGCATATTGGCCGCACTCTTTCTCCTTTTGAATATACTGTGGTTTACATGGCGCAGCAGGAAATATGGAGCTTTCACAGAGGGAATGACCGAAACAGAGTTTTCCTCTTTTTGGGTTCCCCGATATGTGGATTCTTATGACGGCTATAATTATAGTGTAAAGTACCCGAATTATCTCAGTTTAACAGGGAATCTTGCTCTTAGTATGCCGTCAGACGAAAATGCTATGTATACAGACGCCCTTATAATTTGGCCTAACGCAAATGGAAGCTATGAGTATGGAGTTTTGCTTTATGATGATGAGAATGAATGGAACATATATGTAGATGAATATGGTCAGGCCCTTGATTCACAATATGATGAAGTTGTTGAGCATCATCAGGAGAACATTAGTCTTTTGTTTGCTAAAGCAAATGAACGATGGGGGTTAACTAAGCAGATGGGAGCACAGTTCTTGTAGAGTAAACTCATATAAATCGGTCACTCATTGACCTGATAAAGAGCGAAACATCTTATTCCAGTTTATCAGGAAATCACCCCCACCCCGCCAGAGAGGAGAACCACATGAAAACACAGAGCGAAGTATGGAGCATTGTGAACGCCTTAAAGGAGCTGTACCCGGACTCCCTCTGCTCCCTGCACTATGAGAAGGACTATGAGCTGCTGTTCGCGGTGCGCCTGTCCGCCCAGTGCACCGACGCACGGGTGAACATGGTGACGCCCGCCCTGTTCGCCCGCTTTCCCACCCTGGAGGCCTTCGCGGAGGCCGACCCCAAAGAGGTGGGGGAGTACATCCATTCCTGCGGCTTCTACAACGGCAAGAGCCGGGATTTGGTGGGCTGCGCCCAAATGCTGCTGCGGGACTTCGGCGGCAAGGTGCCCAGGGAGATGGACGACCTCCTAAAACTCCCCGGCGTTGGCCGCAAGACGGCGAACCTGGTGCGGGGGGACATCTACGCCGAGCCAGGCTGCGTGGTGGCAGACACCCACTGCATCCGCATCACCGGACGCATGGGCTTGACTGACGGCACGAAGGACCCCGGCAAGGTGGAGACCCAGCTGCGGGCGGTGCTGCCGCCGGAGGAGTCCAACAACTTCTGCCACCGGATGGTGCTCCACGGTCGGGCGGTCTGCACCGCCCGGAAGGCCCACTGTGACAAGTGCCCCGTGGCCCCCTGGTGCGACTACGCCCAAAAGCAGGAATAAGAAACACGAAAAAACAAACACACCACGGACGGCAGGCGTTTGCCCCGTCCGTGGTGTGTTTTCTGTCTGTCAGAGGAGGTTACTCCTCATCGTCGAAGTCGATGGTCTCCTGGTTCCGCTCCTTGAACAGGGCGAAGATGGTCTCCAGCAGGGCCTCGTCCTCCAGTTCAGTGAAGGTGGACTCGTCCCCATGCTGTTCCTCCTCCTGCATGATGACCACATAGTTCTCATCCTCCGGATCCTGGAGCACCAGATAGCGCCCGCCCTCGTAGGTGATAACATCCAGGAGCTGGAAGGTGATGTCGTTGCCGTCCTCATCGGTCAGGATCAGTTCGTCCTGCTCGAAGTCGTCCAGCATGGAATCGTTCTTTTGTTCAGACATGATGGCAGTTCTCCTTTCCGCTGCGCCCTCACAGGAGGGGCAGCAAGGTCGATTTGGTCAGCCCATCAGGGCGTCCCCAAATCACACCGGCACAGCCGTTTTGCCGGGAAAATAACCATAAATGGCAGGAATCATTATACCACACTGGGCGGAAATTGCAACTGTAATATGCGCGCCGCCCACAGAGACGTATACGGAGGCGCGCCCCGCGCTCATTCCTCCGCCGCCGCGGCCCCCGCCGTCCTGCCGGAGCACCAGGCCCAGTGCAGATTGTACCCGCCGCAGTCCCCCACGGTGTCCAGCACCTCCCCGGCCAGGTACAGCCCGGGGCAGCGCCTGGAGGCGAAGCGCTCGTCCACCTCGCTGAGGAGGATGCCGCCGCCTGTCACCTGGGCCTGGGCCCAGCCCAGCGTCCCGGTGACGGGAAGCTGCCACCCCTTCAGGCCCCGGGCCAGCGCCCGGCGCTCCTCTTGGGTCAGGCTCCCCGCCGGGCGAGAGAGGGGGCCGACGCCCGCCGCGTTCATCACGGCGTAGAGCAGCCGCTTGTGTACCAGCCCCAGCAGGAAGCGCTCCAGGGGCGTCTCCGGGAACTGGCTGCACCGCTCCTCCATCATCCCCACCAGGTCTTCCTCCGTCCAGTCCGGCAGCAAATCCACCGAGAGTTGGTACCCCTTGGGGTCAGGCCCCAGATAACAGGACAGCTGAAACGCCGGTATGCCGGAAAGCCCGTACTCCGCGCATTGCAGCTCCCCCGTCTCCGCCGCCACCGCCTGCCCGTTGTGCAGCAACGTCACGCGGCCCTGGGCCCGGATGCCCTTCAACCCCTTCCAGTGGGGCGCATCGCAGGTGATGGGCACCAGGCAGGGGTACAGGGGGGCGTAGCGGTGGCCCAGCCGCCGGGCGAGACCATAGCCGGAGCCGTCCGTCCCCTGTTTCGGGGCGGCCCGGCCACCGGCGGTCAGAATCACCGCGTCCCCCCGGTAAACCTGCCCGGCCTCCGTTTTGAGCTGAAAGCCTGCCCCGTCCCGCAGGATGGCGCTGACCTTGCTGCCGCAGGCCACCCTGACCCGGCTCCGCTCCAGCGCCAGCAGCAGCACGTCCACCACCATGGACGCCTGGCGGCAATAGGGATAGATGCGCCCCTGCTCCTCCTCGGCACAGGAGAGGCCCAGGGCGGCGAAGAAGGACAGGGTTTTCTCCGTGGGCATGGCGGAAACCAGCCGGGCCAGCTCCTCCGGCTGGCTGCTGTGATAGTGGGCGGGGATGATATACGCATTGGTCAGGTTGCAGCGGCCGTTCCCCGTGGCCAGGAGCTTCTTCCCCACCCTATCCAGCCCCTCCAGCACGGTGATTTGCGCGGAGGGGTTCGCTTCGGCGGCGCTGAGAGCGGCGGCCAGTCCGGCGGCGCCCCCGCCGACGATTAAGATACGTTTCATTGATTCACCTCGCCCTCATCGGATGCCGCCCACAGCTGGGGAAAGGCCGTCCAGGGGACAGTCCTGGGCGGCGGCGCGGAAAACGTGACCCGCTCCCCCGTCTGGGGATGGGTGAAGGACAGGCGACAGGCCCACAGGCCGATGCCGTCCGCCCCTTCCTCCGGCGCGCCGTACTTCCTGTCCCCCACCAGCGGCAGGCCCCGGGCGGAAAACTGGGCGCGGATTTGATGGGTGCGGCCCGTTTGCAGCCGGATGGCCACCAGGGTCAGGCCGCCGACGGTCTCCAGCGCCCGGTAGTGCAGGACGGCCTCCCGCACGTCCCGCCCCGGCTCAGACACCACATAGGTTTTCCGCTCCGCTTTGGAGCGGGCCAGCAGATCCCGCAGCTCCCCCTGTGCCTCCGCCGGAACGCCGTGTACCACCGCCAGATAGTCCTTCTCCAACTCGTGCTGGCGCACCTGGGCGGACAGGCGGCGGGCCGCCTCCCTGGAGCGGGCCAGCACCATCACGCCGCCCACCACCTGATCCAGCCGGTGTACCGTGCGGAGGCAGGCGTGGGTGTCCCCCAGCTCCCGGCGGAGGCAGTCCGGCAGGCCCCCCGGCTCGTCCGTGGAGCGGATGCCGGCGGGCTTGACGCAGACCAGTATGCGGTTGTCCTGGTAGAGGATGTCCATGGGCGGGTTCCTTTCTGGTTTTATGGGGCGGCCCTTGGCCGCCTGGGGTACGCAGGTGGTTTTTGCGGGCGGCCAAGGGCCGTCCCTGCTAGAGTGTGAAAACTAAAACTTTGTTTTGTTCAAGCATCACAAAATACCAGCGGACAGACTACGGCATCACCCCTCAGTCTGGCCTTGCGGCCAGCCAGCTCCCCTTTCAGGGCAATGTCATCAATTTAAGGCTTTTTCCTTAGGCAAGGATTGATAAAGGAAATCAGTTCTTGCCCTCCCGGCGGGCCCCATTTCTTGCTCCGCCAAGAAATGGGGGAAAGAAGGCGGCTTAGGAAGGGGCTTCGGGGACTCGCC
>JAJQFX010000032.1 GCA_021200895.1 Clostridiales bacterium
GGCGGTGAAGAGGGCGGTCAGCGGGCTGGTCCAGGTCCCGTCCCGGCTGGAAACGGGCAGCGTCAGCAGCGCCGTTCCCATCAGGATGATGGCAAAGAAGCTGAAAGCCAGCACCCGCCCGGGATTGGCAGAAAAGTTCAGTTTTTTGCGCTGTTTTTTCACTGCTGCGAAAACCTCCTGCCGCAGGCCGGGGAAACCGGAGGGCGGCGGCCCGTCCCGCCCGGTGCACCGCCAACTGAGGCACGTCCAGGGAGCGCGCCGCCCAATTTTGTGGGAAAACGTTCCCTTTTTCTTATCATAACAAACCTTCCGGGAGATTGCAAGCCTTTTGAACCGGGAAAACGGCTCCGACGGCCCCAAATTTTCTAAAAAATAGAAGAACTCTCCGGTTGTGCAAAATTCGCAAAACGATTCATGTTCTTTTCACAACTCTTTTGCAGTTTCGCCAACAATTCGCCCCGGCGCGGTGGTAAGATAGGGACAATCAAACAAGGCGCTGCGGCGGAAGCCCTCCGGGGGCTGCTTCCGCCGACGCTCCTGATAGATGGGCCACATCTTTTCTGACCTCACTGCTCCACTCGCTGGCAGCTGTCGGCGCGGGGGGCAGACTAAAAGCTCCGAATCCTGTGATTCGTTTTGTATATAACAGCGCCGTCCGTTTGGGCGGCGCTTTTTGCGGGAATTTTCTCAACGCATCGTGAAAGTTCTGTACTTTTCTGTAGGGGCGGCCCGTGGCCGCCTGCAAGGAGTACACTTCGCTGATTTTGGAGAAGAATCCCCTTGCAATTTCCCTTTTTTCGCGCTATTCTGGAAAAAACAGAGAAAAGGAGGCCACACGGATGGAACCCCACAGCTGGTGGGCCTATATGGTCCAGTGTGCAGACGGCACCCTCTACACCGGCATCGCCGCCGACGTGGACCGGCGGGCGGAGGTCCACAACCGGGGCCGGGGCGCGAAGTACACCCGCAGCCGCCTGCCGGTGCAGGTGGTCTACCGGGAGGAACAGCCCACCAAGGGGGACGCCCTCCGCCGGGAAATGGCAATCAAGAGGCTGTCCCGCCGGGAGAAGCTGGAGCTGATAGCCGGGAAAGATAACCCCCCTCACATTCCATTGGACAGATAGGAACCCCCGTCCGTGTGTGCGGACGGGGGGTTTATGCATAAATAGGAACTCAGGCGATTCCTTTTGCCGTGCTTTGGGATGGAACCCCTCCGTCGCGGCTTGCGCCGCGCCACCTCCCCTTTCAGGGGAGGCAAGAGGGGTGGTCGGTTGACAAACGGTACTCCTCTGCGGAAAACCTGGACTATGCAGGGCAAATATGCTGACCAAACAGCAAGCACTATCTCACCTCGCCTCCCCTGAAAGGGCAGGGAGGGGCAAAGCCCCGGAAGTGCCGCTTGACGGCGGAGGGGGGACCATGCGAAGCATGGTGGAGGGGTTTCCCGCCGGAATTGATGCCAAGATTGATTTAAAGGGATGACCGTAACTGGTTTTACTTAAAAATCAGGTTGACGATCTTCACGGCCTTGGACTTCTTGTCCCGCACGACGATCTTCCGCACCAGCTGCTTGCCCCCGGCCTGGCGCTGGATCTTGGCGTCGGCCAGAGCTGCGGCGACCACGGTCTCGTCGTCGGCGTCGGTGGGAACGACAATGTTGGCGCGGACCTTGCCCGCCACCTGCACCGCCAGCTGCACCGTGGCGGCGACGGTCTTGCTCTCATCATACTCCGGCCAGGGCTGCTTGCAGATCATGCCCTCCCCGGCAAAGCCCAGGTTCTCCCACATTTCCTCGCAGATATGGGGGGCGATGGGGGACAGCAGCAGCAGCAGGGCCTTCAAATCGCCCTTGGTGCAGCCGTTGGCGTAGAAGTCGTTGGTCAGGGCCATCATGGTAGCGATGGCGGTGTTGAACTTCATGGCCTCGATGTCCTCGTTGACCTTCTTGATGGCCTTGTGGATGGCGGCCACGTTGGCCTGGTAGTGCTTCATGTTGTCTCTGCACTTCTCCTGGAGGTTCCAGACCCGATCCAGGAACCGCTTGCAGCCCCGGACGGCCTCATCCGACCAGGTGGCGGTCTTTTCGAAGTCGCCGATGAACATGATATACAGCCGCATGGTGTCCGCGCCGTACTCCCGGATGACGTCGTCAGCGTTGACCACGTTGCCCAGGCTCTTGGACATCTTGACGGAGGGCCGGAGGGCCTGACTGCCGTACTTCTCCACCATGGCGTCCTTCTCCTCCTGGGTCTCGAAGTTGCCTACATAGTGGGGGTTCTTGCCCAGAATCATGCCGTGGCTGGTGCGCTTGGCGTAAGGCTCCGCATAGGGCACCACGCCGATGTCGTGGAGGAAGTTGTTCCAGAACCGGCTGTAGAGCAGATGGAGGGTGGTGTGCTCCATACCGCCGTTGTACCAGTCCACTTGGCCCCAGTACTCCAGGGCCTCCTTGGAGGCCAGAGCGTCGTCATTGTTCGGGTCCATATACCGCAGGAAGTACCAGCTGGAACCCGCCCACTGGGGCATGGTGTCAGTCTCCCGCTGGGCAGGGCCGCCGCAGCAGGGGCAGGTGGTGTTGACCCAGTCGGTCATGGCAGAGAGGGGGGACTCGCCGTCGTCGGTGGTCTCGTAGCTCTCCACCTCGGGCAGCAGCAGAGGCAGCTGGTCCTCCGGCAAGGCCACATAGCCGCACTTGGGGCAGTTGACGATGGGGATGGGTTCGCCCCAGTACCGCTGGCGGGAGAACACCCAGTCCCGCAGCTTGTAGTTGACCTGGGCGTGACCGATGTGGTTCTCCTCCAGGTAGTTAATCATGGCTTCCTTGGCCTCTTCCACCGTCATGCCGGTGATGAAGCCGGAGTTGACCATCACGCCGGTGGCTACGTCGGTGAACGCCTCTTTACTCAGGTCCACCAGCGCGCCGTCGCTGCTGGCGACGACCTGGATGATGGGCAGGTCAAAGACCTTGGCGAACTCGAAGTCGCGGGTGTCGTGGGCGGGCACGGCCATAATTGCGCCGGTGCCGTAGGTCGCCAGCACGTAGTCAGAGATAAAGATGGGGATTTCCTCGTTGTTGACAGGGTTGATGGCCCGGACGCCCTCCAGCTTGACGCCGGTCTTGTCCTTTGCCAGCTCGGTGCGCTCAAAGTCGGACTTGGAGGCGGCCTTCTTTACGTAGGCTTCTACCTCGTCATAGTTGGTCAGCTTGTCCTTCCACTTGGTCACGTAGGCGTGCTCCGGGGCGATGACCATGTAAGTCGCGCCAAAGAGGGTGTCACAGCGGGTGGTGTAGACGGTGAGGACATCCCCCTCAGTGGTCTGGAAGTTGACCTCCGCGCCGGTGGAGCGGCCGATCCAGTTCTTCTGCTGGATTTTGACCCGCTCGATATAGTCCACGTCGTCCAGGCCGTCGATGAGCTTCTGGGCGTAGGCGGTGATTTTCAGCATCCACTGGCTCTTTTCCTTGCGGACCACAGGGGAGCCACACCGCTCGCAGACGCCCTCCACCACTTCCTCGTTGGCGAGAACGCACTTGCAGGAGGTACACCAGTTCACGGGCATGGTGGTCTTGTAGGCCAGACCGTGCTTGAACAGCTGGAGGAAGATCCACTGGGTCCACTTGTAATACTTGGGGTCGGTGGTGTCGATGAGCCGGTCCCAGTCGAAGGAGTAGCCCAGCATATGGAGCTGGCGGGTGAAGTTCTTGATGTTCTCCTGGGTGACAGTCGCCGGATGCACATGGTTCTTGATGGCATAGTTCTCGGTGGGCAGGCCGAAGGCGTCGTAGCCGATGGGGAACAGGACGTTGTAACCGTCCATGCGCTTCTTCCGGGCCACCACATCCATGGCGGTGTAGGGCCGGGGATGGCCCACGTGCAGACCCGCCCCGGAGGGGTAGGGGAACTCCACCAGACCGTACCACTTGGGACGGGTGGTATCGCCGGTGACGGCCTGGAACGCCTTGGCGTCCTGCCACTTCTTCTGCCATTTCTTCTCAATGGCTACAAAATCGTATTTCAACATGATCACTCTTTTCTCTGAAATTACTCAACAAACCCTTTCGGGCAACTCATTGTGAGAAGGGGTTTCTGCGCTTTTATTCCTCCGGCTTCGCCAGGAAGGGGGTGATGTCCACCTTGTCCGCGTCCTGCCACAGCCGCTCCAGGCTGTAGAACTCCCGCTGCTCCGGCAGGAACAGGTGGACGATGACGGTGCTGAAATCCAGCACCCGCCAGCCGCTTTCCCGCTCCCCCTCCACGCTGTAGGGGGTCTCGCCCAGCTTTTCCGCAGCCTCCTCTGTCGCGTCGGACAGGGTGCGCAGCTGGGTGGTGGAGGCGGCGGTGGCCATGACGAAGTAGTCCGCCAGGGTGGTCACGTCGGTGGTGTGGAGCACCTCAATGTTCATGCCGCGCTTTTTGTCGATGGCGTTGACGATGGCGGCGGTCAACTCTAAGGCTTCTGCCATGCTGTGTTTCTCCTTTAACGTATAAATGCTGTATGGGTGTTTGCTTGCCGCAATGATTATCAGGAAAACCACAACCCCCTGTAGGGGCGGCCCGTGGCCGCCCGCGTTCAAAGAGCGGTTTCCCGGGCGGCCAAGGGCCGCCCCTACAATACGGCGAACAAAAGAAATCCTTTTTACCGCTGCGCCAGAAGGTACTCTCTCGCCTCCAGCGTTCGATAGTGAATGGTCTGGCCCTTTTTCCGGGTATGATTGACGGTGACGTTCAGCCCGTAGAGGACGGCGGCGTCTAAATCCTCTAAAACCAGCTCCCGCAGCTCCCGGCACCAGTCATAGGTGCGGCTGGGTTCTGCGTAGTCGGCGATGTAGAGGATTTTTTCCAGCAGGGTCATGTCCGCCTTTCCGGTGGTGTGCCAACAAATGGCGCTGCAAATCTCCTCTGGCATCCCGAACACCTGCCGGGCCACTCCCGCGCCGCTTTTGGCGTGGAGCAGGGACAGGGTCTCCCGCTCGACCTGGTCTAATAGGATACCACATTTTTCACAATATTGCAACTGTTCCTGGAGATTCCAATATTTTGTGCAGTCGTGGAGGATGGCGGCCTTCCGCGCCGCCGTCTCGTCCGCTCCCCAGCGCCGGGCCAGCAGCGCGGCCTCCTCCTCGGTGCCGCGGATGTGGGGCAGACGCTTGGCCTTGACCATGGAATAGGACGCCGCCCGCAGGTCCTCCAGTGAGAGGCGGGTCAGGTCCTTTTTTACGCCGTACAGCCCCTGCCGGAGGATGTAGCCGTAAACGCTTTCGTCCAGCAGAGCTTGTCCGCCCCCCTGGGCCAGCTCCTGCCGGAGCTGGGTGGAGGACACCTCCACCAGACCGGGCAGGGGGATAATTTGCACCGTGGCCCCGTAGTCCCGCTCCAGCCGGGCCTTTTGCTCCGCGAACCGGGCTTCGTCTCCCGCTGACCGGCCAAAGGCGGCGATGTGGGCCTTTTGGCAGATGAGGTCGGGCCGATACCAGGTGTGGAGGGTCAGGAACATATCTGTCCCCATCAGCAGCCACAGCTCGTCGTCGGGGTACTGCTCCCGCAGCTGGGTCAGGGTGTCGGCGGTGTAGCTCCGCCCGGTGCGGCGCAATTCCACATCAGAGGCCACGACTTTTGTGGCCCCGCCGGAAAGCCGGTCAGCGGCGATGCGGGTCATCTCCAGCCGCTGGTCCGGGGAGGCGGAACCGGCGGGCAGCTCCTTGTGGGGGGGCGTCCGGTCAGGGATGAGCAGCAGCTTGTCCAGCCCCAGGGCGGCGGACACGTCCCGCGCCGCCGCCATATGCCCCAGGTGAGGCGGGTTGAAGGTGCCGCCGTAGACGCCAATTTTCACTCGCTTCGACACGCCTTCACCACCAGCGCCACTACGCTCACCACCGCGGCCACCGCCGCGACAGCCGCCAGCACGCTCCGCCAGTTGGCTCCCAGCGTCGCCAGCCAGTAGAGTTTATTTACATTGTGGCCGGCGGGGCCGCGCGCGTCCCTGGTGGTGACCACGTCGCCGTAAGCGCCGTCATCATCCAGCCAGGCAGATACTTCCTTTTCCCAGCTTTTCGGATAGTCCATAGGTCAGTTCCTTTCGTACTTCCGCCCGGCGGTTTTCCGCTGTTTGGGCTGCACAAGGTTGATACACTTCTCCCCCAGCTTGTGGCTATGGCGGTAGAGGACAAATTTGCCGCCGATGACCTGCACCGGCTCAGAGCGGGTGCGCTTTGCCAGCTCGTCACAGGCTTCCTTCGCGGAGAGGGTGCTGCTCTCCAGCACCTTACATTTAATGAGTTCCCGCGCCTCCAGCGCGTCGTCGGCCTGTTTGACCAGATTCTCGCTGATGTCGTCCTTGCCGATGGTCAGCACCGTCTCCAGACCGTTGGCCATGCCGCGCAGCTGGGCGCGCTGTTTGCTCGTCAGTTCCATAAAATTACACGTTCTCCTTCAAATACGCCTCCAGCTCCCCGGCGAAGGCCCGCAGCGCGTTGCCCCGGTGGGAGATGGCGTTTTTCTCCTCCGCGTTCAGCTGGGCGAAGGTCTTTTTCAACTTGGGGACAAAGAAGATGGGGTCGTAGCCGAAGCCGTCGCTCCCCATGGGGGTGAAGGCCACCGTCCCCGGACACTCCCCCTGGGCCGTCAGCACCTTCCCGTCGGGGAAGCAGCAGGTGACGACGCAGACGAATTTGCACGTCCGGGGAAACTGGCCCTGCATGGCCTGCAAAATCAGCTGGCACTTCTGGGCGTCCGTCAGGCCGGGGCCGCCGTACCGGGCGGAGTAGACCCCCGGGCCGCCCCCCAGCTTGTCCACGCAGAGGCCGGAGTCGTCGGCGATGGCGGGGAGACCGCTGGCCTCCATGACGGCTTTGGCCTTGATGAGGGAGTTCTCCTCGAAGGTCTCGCCGGTCTCCTCCGGCTCCAGGTCCAGCCCTAGGTCGGACTGGAGGACGATCTCGACCCCCAGAGCGTCCAAAATCTCCCGCAGCTCCTTCAATTTGTTCTCATTGTGGCTCGCTAAGACGAATTTCATGCCATTATCCCCCTAAAACCCGGTTTTGTAGCTCAATCAGCTCGTTGATTCCCTTCTGGCAGAGGGCCACCAGCTGCTGTTGCTCCGCCAGCGTGAAGGCCCGGCCCTCGCCGGTGCCCTGAATCTCGATGAGTTCCCCTTTTGCGTTCATGACACAGTTCAGGTCCACCTGGGCGCCGGAGTCCTCATAATACTGCAAGTCCAGCAGGGGAACGTCGTTCACGATGCCTGCGGAGATGGCCGCCACATTGGAGAGAATGGGGTTTTCCGCAATTTTCCCCTCCTCCAGCAGCTTCCGGCAGGCCAGCGCCAGGGCCACGAACCCGCCGGTGATGGAGGCGGTGCGGGTGCCGCCGTCCCCCTGCAACACATCGCAGTCGATGGTGACGGTGCGCTCTCCCAT
>JAJQFX010000076.1 GCA_021200895.1 Clostridiales bacterium
AACTTCTCTACTTTTTATTCGGGGGAGAGGGGTCATATCATTTTAGCACATACATAATCGCAAAAAAATTCAATCTTTTACACGGAGGCTTCCGGTGCGGCTCCAGTCGACAGGCGCGCTCCCCTCCCGCTCCAGAAAATCATTTACCTGGTGAAAGGGCTGTGACCCAAAGAAGCCCCTGCTGGCGGACAGCGGGCTGGGATGGTTGCTTTTCAGCACCAGCCGGGGGTAGGGGCTGCCCTCCGGGGAGACCAGCGCAGCCTTGGTTTGGGCCGCCTTTCCCCACAGCAGGTAGGCCACCGGCTGGGGCAGCTGGACGGTCTGGCGCAGGATCTCCGTGGTGAACTGCTCCCAGCCCCAGCCCTTGTGGCTGCCCGCCTGCCCGTCGTAGACGGTCAGCACGTTGTTCAGCAGGAGGACGCCCTGCTCCGCCCAGCCGGTCAGGGTGCCGGAAGGGGGCGGGGTTATGCCCAAATCGCTTTGCAGCTCCTTATAAATATTCCGCAGGCTGGGGGGCACCCTGACCCCCACCTGGACGGAGAAGGCCAGCCCGTGGGCCTGCCCCGCCTCGTGGTAGGGATCCTGCCCCACCACCACGCAGCGCACCTGCTCCGGCGGCGTTAGCCGCAGGGCGGTAAAGAGCTGCTCCTTCGGTGGATAGACGGCGGGGCTGCCCAGGGCGTAGGCGGCCTCCACCCGGTCAAACAGCGCTTTGCACCACGGCTCACCGCCCAGGGGCAGCAGCGCGTCCCGCCAGCCGCCCAGTTCATAGTCCTCCAAAGGCATATCCTGTCACTCCCACTTGCGGAAAAAACTTCCGTATGATATGATACTGATAGTATCATCATACCACGGAGGGGTTCCAATGGCAAGGCTTGACGCCGCTTTTTATGACCGGGACACCAGGCTGGTGGCCCGGGAGCTGCTGGGCAAATACCTGGTGCGCCGCTGGGAAGGAACAGCGCTGGTCTGCCGCATCACCGAGACGGAGGCCTACATTGGCCGGATGGACAAGGCCTGCCACGCCTACCAGTACCGGCGCACCGCCCGGACAGAGCCCCTTTTCGCACCGCCGGGCCATGCCTACGTCTATCTGATTTACGGGATGTACCACTGCCTGAACCTGGTGACGGAGCCGGAGGGGGAGCCTGCCGCCGTGTTGATAACGGTGGACCACCAAAAATAAAAAAAAACCCAAATGGCCCGCCTCCGCTACGGCAAAGCGCCGGAGGAACTGACCGCCGCCCAGTCCCGCAACCTGATGAACGGCCCCGGCAAGCTGTGCAAAGCCCTGGCTGTCACCCGGGCGGACAACCTGGCCGACCTGACCGGGGACGCCCTGTACGTCTGCGCCGGGCCAGAGGACACGGGGCTGTCTCTTCCGCCTCAGCCGATGGGGGAGATTCACGTCACGAAGCGCATCGGCATTGACTACGCGGAGGAAGCGGCGGACTTCCCCTGGCGGTATTACATGGATTGAGACGGGGAGGACGCCATGCTGCTGTTTGATTTGGACGGAACGCTGATCGATTCCAACGAGGTTTGGCGGGAGGTGGATGTCCGCTTTCTGGCGCGGCGGGGGCTGCCGCGGTCACAGGAATACCACGAGGGGGTAGTTCACGCCAGCCTTGCCGCCGGGGCGAAATTTACGAAGGAGTTTTGCCACCTGGAGGACAGTGAGGAGGCTATCATCGCGGAGTGGCTGGCCATGGTGCAGCAGAGCTACGGGGAGGAAATTCCCCTGAAGCCCGGCGTCCGGGCCTTCCTCTCCTGCTGCGCTGACCGAGGGGAGCGGATGGCCGTTTACACCTCCTGCGCCCGCCCCCTCTGCGAAGCCGCCCTGCGCCATCATGGCATTGACCGCTGTTTCGAGGCAGTATTGTACGCCTCTGAGCTGGGTGTGGAGAAACGCGCCCCGGAGGGCTTCCGCATGGCGGCGGCCCGGCTGGGGGTGGAGACGGCGGACTGCATCTTTTTTGACGACTCCCCCCTGTCCTGCGCCGGGGCGCTGGAGGCCGGTATGGTGACGGTGGGGGGTCTATGACCCCATGTTTGCCGCCAGCGAGGGGGAGATGCGCCGGAACTGCCACGCCTATCTCCGCTCCTTCGCCGAGGCGGAGGTCACGCCGGAGGGGAAATTCTCCTTCCTGTGAGGCAATGGCATCAACTCATTTAGTCAACCTCTCAATTTTCTGCGGTTTTGCGCCTGATTTTGCCGGGTTTTAAGGGGAGTTCCGCGTCCTTGACGAAATAAAAACGTTAAAAATTCCAGATTTTTCCACTTGACAGGCCACATCTAGTTGTGCTATAGTAAAGGTACACAAAATCTTGTTGTGTTTTCTTACCTCTAAGGGATTGATACAGTTTCGTGGATCTGCTGCAAATCCGCCGCAGTCATGTGTTTTCTTACCTCTAAGGGATTGATACCGATGTTGATCCTCGTGAGCTTGCGGCTCCCTGGTGTTTTCTTACCTCTAAGGGATTGATACTCAGAAGGCTCTTCAGGACACTTGCGTCCATCTTGCCGTGTTTTCTTACCTCTAAGGGATTGATACATTACGATTTCTTCACACTCCGAAGGGTCATGTGTTTTCTTACCTCTAAGGGATTGATACCGCGAGTGCCTGCCTGAACAGGTACTCCACGCTGGTGTTTTCTTACCTCTAAGGGATTGATACCCTACGGTTCCCGCTACAACGAAGATGATTGCAATTCCGTGTTTTCTTACCTCTAAGGGATTGATACCTTCGCCCACAGCCCGGAATTTCCACTCACTTCGTGTTTTCTTACCTCTAAGGGATTGATACGACATCCAACGACGCAAGATGTTGAGCCGGTTGAAGTGTTTTCTTACCTCTAAGGGCTGCGCCAAAACCAAAAAAACGCCTGTCAACAGGCAAAAAAAAAGAAAGCAGGCGGGTTTCCGTCTGCTTTCTTTGCGTACTATGCGGTTTTCCGTCGTCAGGCGGCGGGGAAGCTGAGCCAAAGCGCTTACGAAAAAACTGCCGGGGCAACGCCCAGCGGGTGTTCAAGCTGTGAAAGGAGCGATTCCATGAGCAAAACCATCCAAACCCCCTGCGGCCCTGTGGCGGGTACAACCTGCCAATGGCCGGGGGTCGCTGCCTACAAAGGCGTCCGTTACGCCACCGCCGGGCGGTGGGAGTATCCCGCCGTCGTCACCCACTGGGAGGGCACCTATGATGCCACCCAATACGGCGCGTGCAGCTACCAGCCCCGGGCCTTCTATGACGAGGCCAAGATGCGGTCGAAGGCGTTCTACTACAACGAGTTCCGCAAGGGCGAGCACTATGACTACAGCGAGGACTGCCTCTTCCTGAACGTCTGGACGCCGGAGGACGCCGGGCCGGACAGCAAGCTGCCCGTCCTCTTCTACATCCACGGCGGCGGCTTCACCGGCGGCTGCGGCCACGAGAAGCACTTTGACGGCCCCGTCTGGCCCACCAAGGGAGTTGTCGCCGTCACCATCAACTACCGCCTGGGCCCCATGGGCTTCGTCTGCCTGCCTGAGCTGGCGGAGGAGAGCGGCCACACCGGCAACTATGCCCTCTATGACCAGCTTGCCGCCCTCCAATGGGTCCATGACGACATCAGCGCCTTCGGCGGCGACCCGGCCAACGTTACCCTGATGGGCCAGAGCGCCGGAGCCATGAGCGTCCAGCAGCTGGTGCTCAGCCCTCTGACCAAGGGGCTGGCGGCCAAGGCGGTGATGAGCAGCGCAGGCGGCGTCAACAAGATGTTCGACGTGAAGCCCGCCGCGGACAGCTATTCCTTCTGGCAGGCCGTGATGGAACGGGCTGGCTGCGTCGACCTGGCCGCCTTCCGCGCCCTGCCGCCTGAAGCGCTGTTCGCCGCATGGCAGGCCGAGCAGAAGGCCCAGAAGGCTGCGGGCATGAACTGCGCCCCCTGTGTGGACGGGAGCCTGATTCCCTGCACCAATGCGGAGGGGGCCAAGGCGGGCAACGCCCTGAACATCCCCTATCTGATGGGCTCTACCAGCGAGGACGTCGCGCCCCCTATCGTCTTTCAGATGGCAAAGGGCTGGTGCCGCCTCCAGGCCGACCAGGGTCGCCAGCCCAGCTATACCTGGTTCTTCGACCGGCAGCTCCCCGGCGACGACTGCGGGGCTTGGCACTCCAGCGACCTGTGGTACTGGTTTGGCACCCTTGACCACTGCTGGCGGCCCATGACCGACCAGGACCGGCAGCTCTCCGGCGAGATGGTGGATTACCTGACCAACTTCGCCAAGTCCGGCGACCCCAACGGGGAAGGGCTGGTGGAGTGGCTGCCCATCAAGAAGGGGCAGAGCAAGGTGCTTCGCCTGGGCCAGGCTGCCACCCACATGGGCGGCGTCAACATGGCCAAGCTGACCCACACTATGATGACCAAGCCTGCCGTGGGGGAGTAACGCCATAGCCTCTGGCGGCGGCGGAACTACAATCGGCTGCCCGCCGCCCGAGAACTCCTATTGTCAAATACGGATACCACCTACAGAACGATGGATAATGCTTCGTTCTGCGGGTGGTATATTTTTATGCTTTCTGAAACGAAGAGAATACGATTTCCCCCTAAAATCCCATCCATCCGGTGTTTTCCCCGAATGGGTGGAATTTTTTGCCGTGGCGCCGATAAAACAAACGACTTTCATATAACCGCAAAAAGAAAATACAAAGTGCAAGATTTTGTTCTTACTTTGGGGAACTATCTGTTATATTGTTCTTAATCAACAAAACACGTTTGGTATGTCGATTTGAAATGGACAATCTGCCGGAAACCATCTCAAGAAATGATACAAGGAGGAATGGAAAATGCCGGAAATCAGGGAAGCGCTGGTCACGGTCTATGCGCCGAAGGAGGAGCTGGATAAGCTGTTCGACGCCCTGCGCCCCGCAAAGGTCAACTATGTGATGCCTTACCTGCCGGACGCGAAGGCGAAAATCGCGGAGTACGCCAAAACCTGCGATGTGGCCATCCTGAATGGCGACCTGTACGACTTCATGCTGGCAAACCCAAACCTGAAATGGGTGCATTGCTGCCACGCGGGGGTAGACCGCAGCGCGAGGCCGGAGGTGTTTGAACGGGGCATCCTCCTCACCAGCTCCGCCGGACGGAGCGCCCCGGCGCTGGCGGAGCACGCCCTGCTCTTCATGCAGATGCTGACCTACGATATGCCCATGCTGTTTCGCGCCCAGGGGGAGCACCACTGGGCGGTCAGCCGGGACTATCTGCGGAAAACCAACATTTTCGGCAAGACCCTGGGCATCGTCGGCCTGGGCAATACCGGCACGGAGCTGGCCAGACTTGCCAAAGCCTTCCGCATGAACGCCCTGGGCTGGCGGCGCAGCCGGAAACCTGCGGAAAACGTGGACAGGATCTATGCCAGCGAGGAGGGGGACGACTTCAAGGCGTTCCTCGCCCAGTGCGACTATGTGGTGCTGTGCGCCGAGCTGAACGACGCCACCTTCCACATGATGGATGCTCAGCAGCTGGCGGCCATGAAGCCTACGGCATTCCTCATCAACGTCGGACGGGGCAAGCTGGTGAACGAACCGGCGCTGGTTCAGGCGCTGAAGGACGGCGTCATCGCCGGAGCGGGGCTGGACACCTTTGAGACGGAGCCGCTCCCCCCCCAGACAGCGAACTGTGGGACCTGCCCAACGTCATCATCACCCCTCATGTCACGCCTGCCCTGGCCGACCGGGAGGCCAGGAGCATCGGCTATGCCATCCAAAACATCAAAGCCTACCGCGAGGGCGGGGTCATGGTGAATCGGGCGACGGAAAAGAGCATCTTCTCCGGTCAGCGCAGCCCGGATAAATACTGAGCAGGCATGGGACGGCCCACACCTGCCTGAAGGAGGACGATTATGGCACATTGGTGGAACGATTACCCCTGGAGGATGGTGCAGACCAACCTTCGGGAGATAGACATGGCGCACATGGACGCCGCGGCCTACGCACGGGAATTGAAGGAGTTCGGCGCGACCGTGGTCATGCTGAACGCGGCGGGCATCATCGCCAGCTATGACACAGACCTGGAATACCAGACGAAAAGCGCCTACCTCTCCGGCGACGGCATCGGGGAAATGATCGAGGCGTGCCACAGAAACGGCATCCAGGTCATTGCCCGGACGGATTTCTCGAAAGTCCGCTATCCGGTTTACGAGCAGCACCCGGACTGGGCCTACCGGGACAAAGACGGGAACATCCTCAACTACAACGGCGACGTTCAGTGCTGCCCCAACGGGGCGTACCAGCAGGAGAAGCTGCTGGAAATCCTGCAAGAGGTGCTGACGCGCTTCCCCTTTGACGGGGTGTTCTGCAATATGTCCGGCTTCCTGGTGGTGGATTACAGCGGCGTCTATCACGGCCCCTGCCACTGCGAGAACTGCAAGCGCAAGTTCAAAGAGAAGTTCGGCCTGGACATCCCAGAGAAGGACGACCCCCGCAATCCGGATTACCTCAAATACTCCGCCTTCAAGGGGATGGTGCTGCGGGAGCAGAAGAAGCGCCTTTTGGAAACGGTGCGGGCCATCAGCCCGGAAATCGCCGTCAACGGGGTGGATTATATCCGCACGGAGTCCGGCACGGAAATCGGCGTGCCCCAGTGGCAGCTTTCCGCCAGCTCCAACTGCCGCCTGACGGTGGGCAGCGGCCACAGCCGCCCGGCGGACAACGCCAGCGTGGACTTCCTGGGCTTCCGGTATCGGGAGACCTCCGTCAGCCCCGCCCAGATGGCCCTGCGCCAGTGGCAGAACCTGGCCAACGCCGGTTCTGCCAGCCTGTACATCATGGGCACCCTGGGCAGCCACGCCGACCGCTCCTGCCTGGAGGCCAGCAAACCGGCTTTCCAGTTCCACGCGGCCCATGAGGGGCTGTACCGGAACCTGTCCTCCGCCGCCAGGGTGCTGGTGGTACATAAGGGGCTCCTGGCCCGGAGCGACCCTGAGGTGAACGGCTGGATTCGGGCGCTGACCGCCGGGCACATCCCCTTCGACGAGGTGAAGCTCTCGGACCTCACCCCGGAGCTGCTGGCGGAAAAAGAGGTGGCGGTGCTGCCGGACGCAAAAATGCTGGGGGACAGCCAGGCGGCCCTGCTGGACGGGTTCGTGCAGGGCGGCGGCATCCTGGTGGCCACCGGGGAGACCGGCCTGTACACCCAGACCTATCAGCCCAGAGCAGAGCAGGCGCTGCGGTGCATCGGCATGAAG
>JAJQFX010000300.1 GCA_021200895.1 Clostridiales bacterium
CAGTGGGATAGGGGGAGGGTCCTTAGGGAGGGGCGAGGCCCCGAAGCCCCTCCCTAAGCCGCCCTCTTTTGCTACTTTTCTCGGCGGAGCGAGAAAAGTAGGCCATGCCCTGGCAAGGGCAAACGCCTTATTTCCTCGCAGTATCCTCATCTAAGGAGATTCACCCCTCCGCCGTCAAGCGGCATTTCCGGCGCTTCGCGCCTCCCTACCCTTTCAGGGGCGGCAAGAACGTAGCAACAACCACACTTCCCGCGTCCCGCGAAAAACCGCAGTTGTCAAACCTTCCAAAACCGCCTATAATAAGTGCATACACATATTTTCAGCAAAGGAGCGTTCTTATGCTGCACAACGTCCGTCAACAGCAGAAGCGGGAGGAGAAGCGTATCCGCCAGGCGGAGAAGGCGCTAAAAGACCGCAGGCTGGGCATCTACCTCCACATCCCCTTTTGCAAGAGCAAGTGCGCCTACTGCGACTTTTACTCCCTCCCCGCCAGTGACCGGCGGATGGACGCCTATCTGGAGGCCCTCTGCGCCCACATCACCGAATCCGCCCCCTACCTCCGGGGCTTCACCATTGACAGCGTCTACATCGGCGGCGGCACCCCCTCCTTCTGGGGGGAGAAGCGGCTGAAAGCCCTCCTGAAGGTGGTGCGGAAGGAGCTGGCCCCCGCCAAGGACTGCGAGTACACCCTGGAGTGCAACCCCGACTCCGTCACCCTGAAGCTGCTGAAAACGGTGCGCGACCTGGGGGTGAACCGCATCTCCCTGGGGGTGCAGTCCGCCCAGGAGGAGGAATTGAAGGCGGTGGGGCGGCCCCACACCTTCGCCCAGGCCAGGGAGGCGGTGGCCCTCATCCGCAAGGCGAAGCTGGGCAACCTGAACCTGGATTTGATTTACGGCCTGCCGGGGCAGACCATGGAGGCCTGGCAGGAGAGCGTGGAGGCGGTGCTGGCGCTGAAGCCGGAGCATCTGTCCCTCTACGGCCTCCAGGTGGAGGAGGGAACGCCTCTGTACCAGCAGCGGGACAGCCTGAATTTGGCGGACGACGACGCCCTGGCTGACCGGTATCTGTGGGCGGTGAACCGGCTGGCCCAAGCGGGGTATGACCAATATGAAATCTCCAACTTCGCCAGGCCGGGGCAGGCATCCCGCCACAACCTGAAATACTGGACGCTCCAGGAGTATGTGGGCTTCGGCCCCGGGGCCCACTCCGACTTCGGCGGGCGGCGGTACAGCTACGTCCGGGACGTGAACTCCTACATCGAAGGCGTCCTCCACGGCGGCACGCTGCTGGACCAGGATGATAAGATACCGCCCCAGGAGCGGAGCGCGGAATACCTGATGCTGGGGATGCGGACGGTGCGGGGCATTTCCGGCCAGGAGTACCGCAACACCTACCGGATGCACTTCGCCCCGGTGGAGGAGAAGCTGCGCTCCTTCGCTGCTCAGGGCTGGGCGGTGGAGGAGGAGGGCCGGTGGCACTTCACCCCGGAGGGCTTCCTGCTGTCCAACCAGCTTATCGGCCAGCTGCTGGAGGTGCAGGAGGCCGCCACCCTGGAGCAGGTGCTGGGGAAACGGTGAGGGCAGGCGCGCAGCCCCTCCGCGGCTGGCCTCGCCCCCCGGCGCACTTTTTTTGAAAAATATCGAACAAATGTTTGCATTTCCAAAAATACTGTGCTATACTGTGGGGGAGAAGTCCTGCCCCATCCCATCCACCCCTGCGAAAAGGAGCGCCGCCACCATGAAATCTGTCTCGGAAAAGCAGCAGCAAATCTATGACTTTGTTCTGGAATACACGGAGGATCACGGCTATTCCCCTTCCGTCCGGGAGATCGCCGGGGCGGTGGGGCTGAAAAGCACCTCCACCGTTCACTTCCACCTGAAGGCCCTGGAGGAGGCCGGTCTGCTGGCCCACAGCAGCGGCAAGACCCGCTCCCTGACCGCCATCCGGCCGGAGCTGCCGGAGGAGCAGGCCCCGGAGCAGAACAGGGTGCCCATCTTGGGCAACGTGGCGGCTGGGGCCCCCATCCTGGCCCAGGAGTGCATTGAGGACTATCTGACCTTTGACACCGAGGGCCTGTCCGGGGAGCATTTCGCCCTGCGCATCCGGGGGGAGAGCATGATAGAGGCGGGCATCATGCCCGGGGACTATGTGGTGGTTCACCGCCAGCCCACCGCCCACAACGGGGACTATGTCATCGCCCTGCTGGAGGACGAGGCCACCTGCAAGCGCTTTGAGCGGCGGAACGGCCACGTCTGGCTCATGCCGGAGAACCGGGAGTATCGGCCCATTGACGGCACCTACGCCCAGATTTTGGGGCGGGTCATCGCCGTGGTCAGGAGATATTGAGATGGCTGACCATTACGTTTTCCGGCGGCTCTGCCTGCCCATGCTGACGCCGCCATAGTCCGCCCATTTTTGACGAATCATCATCAAAAATGGAGGAATTTTACAACTAAATGAACCGAAAACTGAATATAGACTGTCTGGATGCGCAGTCCTTCCTGAACGGGCTGGTGTTCTTCGCGCCGGTGGCGCTGCTGGTGCGCACGGCGGCGGGGGTCAGCCTGGCCCAGTTCTTCCGGCTGGAGGCGCTGCTGAGCCTGGTGGTGCTGCTGTCAGAGGTTCCGGCGGGGAAACTCACTGACCGCATCGGCCTTCGGAACACCCTGGTGCTCTATCAGGTCGCCCTCTGCCTGGCCAGGGTGCTGCTCCTGCTGGCCTACGTCCGGCGGAGCTACCCCCTGTTCCTGGCGGAGGCGGTGGTGGAAGGCGTGGCCGGTAGCTTTCACTCCGGCACTCAGAGCGCCTACCTGTACCGGATGTTCCCCGGCCCGGCCTACCTGACCAAGAGCGCCCGCACCGCCAACTGGGGCACGGTGGGCTTCCTGCTGAGTACGGCGGCCTATGCCGGGCTATACCGCCTGGCCGGGCTGACGGGGCTGCTGGCAGCCACCGTCCTGACCAGCGGCTGCGGCATCGCCGCCTCCCTGGGCATCCGGCGGGAGCCGCCCCAAGGGTTAGCGGAGGCGGACGGAAAACCCGCCCGCAGAGCGCTGGGGGCCGCCCTCCGCCGGAGGGAAGCCCTGCTGGTCATGGTGCTGCTGGCCGCCCTGGGGGTGGGGCGCATCCTGATCAACTTCTTCTATGCGGACAAGCTGATGGCCTGCGGCGTGGACGAGACGTGGCTCTCCCCTATCATCCTGGGCTATTCCGTGCTGGAGCTGCTGGCGGAGGGGCTGCTGGGTCGCCTGAACCCCGCCCGGTACCGGTCTGCCCTGACGGCCTTCCTGGCCCTGGGCGGCGGGGTCATGGTGGCCTTCGCCCTGGTGAACCGGGTGGCCCCGGTAGTCCTGCTGATGCTGGCCTTGCCCCTGGTGCTGGACGTGCCCTCCTACCTGCTGGGGGAGGTGCAGAACCGACTGGTGGACGACCTGGGCCAGACGGAGCGGCGGGCGGAGCTGCTGAGCCTGTGGAACATGGGCGTGAACGTGGCGGAGGTGGCCTTCCTGTTCGGCGCCTCCCTCCTGTCCGGGGCCGGGGCGGCCCGGTGCTTCTGCGGCCTGGGCATCGTGCTGGCGGTGCTGGGCGGCTGCGCCCACGGGATGCTGAAGGAGACAATCGCGTAACATGATAGAACCCCCTGCGCCGGGAACTTTCCCGGCGCAGGGGGTTGTTGATGAGTGGGGGTTCCAACGGAGCGTTCCTTAGTAGCGCGTGAAGTCCTGCTCTTCACTTTTCTGTAGGGGTAGCTGGAAGCTGTGATAATCTCTATGTCACTGGCTCCCCTGAAAGGCAATGTCATCAACTGAAAGATGTAATCTATCCTGGGTTGAAGGGAATAACGTAGCCGTACAGTCAGATGTTATCCACCGCTTGGGCTATAAAATTGTACGTTCCGCCCGCCAACGGCAGGGCGGAACGGCAATCGTCCCCAGCCGCCATGGGCGGCAGTCTCACCAGTGAGAAGTCACATCGTCTCTGACGGGATAGACCACCTATAGAATAAGACAAGGCGAAGCCGCCAGTGGGATAGGGGGAGGGTTCTTAGGGAGGGGCGAGGCCCCGAAGCCCCTCCCTGAGCCGCCCTCTTTCCCCCTTTTCTCGGCGGAGCGAGAAAGGGGGCCCGCCGGGAGGGCAAACGCTTTAGTTCCTTATAGTATCCTTGTCTAAGGAACATAATCCCCTTAAATTGATGACATTGCCCTTTCGGGGGCGGCAGGTGCGCTGCAACCTCGGCGATACGTCCCCGCACCGCAAAAGGAGCGCCGCAGCGTTTGCTGCGGCGCTCCTGCGCGATGTTAGAAGGAATCCGAAACCCGTTCGCTTCCGCGGTGAGGAACCTTACTGCTTTTCCTCTTCTGCCTTGCGGCGGGCCAGCTCGGCGGAGTTGGCGTCCACGGTCTTCTTGTCCAGGGGGTACCAGAAGGCCAGCACCACCACCAGCAGGGTGAAGCCGATGGCCGGCACCAGGACGGAGACGTTGTAAATGCCGTTGACCACTTCGGTGTCGAAGGCGGTGGCAGCGGTGTAGCCCACCATGCTCAGCAGGCCGCCGGTCAGACCGGCAGAGGCCGCCTGGCCCAGCTTCCGGGCGAAGGAGTACAGGGAGTAGATGGTGCCGTCGGAACGGGTGCCCCGGCGCACCTCGTCCTCATCGATAACGTCGGTGATCATTGCCCAAATCACAGTGTTGAAGCAGGCGATGCCCACATAGCCCAGGGCCACGATGACGATATAGACGATGGGGTTGCTGGTGTGGATGATAAGGGCCGCGAACATGGAGACGGCGGCGATGAGGTTGCCCACAATGGCCAGCTCCTTCTTGCCATACTTCTTGGAGGCTCTGGGGATGAAGGTCATAGCCAGCACCAGCATCACCACCACGCCGACCATGTTGGCCACGGACTGATAGGCGGTGTTGTTGAAGTAGTTGGCCCAGACATAGGTGGACATACCGGTCATGGTCAGCTGGGAGAGCAGCAGCACGATGGCGGCCACGATGATGGAGATCAGCGCACGGCTGGAGAAGAGCTGCTTGAACAGTGCGCCCAGGCTGAACTTCTCGGTCTTGGTCTCAATCGCCACCCGCTCGGTGGTCAGAGAGGTGCAGACCAGGTAGCACACCAGCGCGCCGATGGAGCAGACCAGGGCGGTGATGGTGAACTTGGTGCCGGAGAGGACGCTGTTGCCGTCGGCATCCTTATAATAGACCACCAGAGGCAGCACCACGCCGACCACCATGTTGGCCAGAGTGGAGCCGATGTTACGCCAGGTGGACAGCTCCACCCGGTCGCCGGGGTCGTCAGAGATGGCGGAGGCCATGGAGCCGTAGGGGATGTTCACGCCGGTGTAGCAGATGCTGCCCCACAGCAGATAGGTCACGGTCAGCCAAATCACCTTCACCACATAGGAGGCGTCGGCCATCCAGCTGGCGTACATCAGGAAGGAGGCCAGCGCCACAGGGCCCATGAAGCGGCGCATCCAGGGGATGAACTTGCCCGCCTTGGTGGCCGGGCTGCGATCCACGATCTGGCCCATGGCGGTGTCGGTAAAGGCGTCCACAAAACGGGCCACCATCATAATGATGCCCACCACGCCGGTGCCGACGCCCATCACGTCGGAATAGAACTTCATCAGCCAGCTGGAGGCCAGGAGGAAGGTGAAGTCGTTGCCGAAGTCGCCCATCATGTACGCGAGCTTATCGCGCACACCGAAGGGACGGACATCCGCTTTGGTTGTTGTGTTGCTGTTTGCCATACGAATACACTCCTTTATTCTTTTTATGCTGCAAGGCCCCCGGCGGAGGGGCGGTACAGTAGGGCACAGGGGGGATGGTTCCGAAGACGCAAAAAAGGCCGCCTCCGGCGCAGCAAACAGAAGGGGAGCTGTTTTACCAGGGAGAACGGCTTCGGTTCTATTTTGTTTCTGTGAAATCGCCAAAAATCCGGCGTTCATTGTAAAAATCATACAACACTTTTTCCAGTCGATTCAACTGCAACTCCCTCCGTTTTTTACCAAACTGCCGAATTTGGTAAAATTTTTTGTTCCTGAAATGAATAAAATGCTCCGTCAAAACGTACCTCCGGCGGCAAAATTTTGCAGCGCAGTGAATACTTTCCTCTTTGGCCGTCCATACTGCACACAGGGACAGTTCCTGTCCCGCCGCCGGGCCGACCCCGGCGGCACTCTCAACGGAGGTCATCAGGATGAACAAAAAGACAGTTTGGCAGAGGATAGGCGCATTTTTCAGCGGCAAGGGCTTCTACATGGTGCTGGTGCTGTGCATAGGCGCCATAGGAGCGTCCGGCTGGTATCTCTGGAAGACCATGCGGCTGGCTACGGACAGCATGGCAGAGGCCGCCTCCGGCGCCGCCACGGTGACGGTGGCCCAGGAGGAAGAGGACGCGCCGCCGGAAGCGGAGGAGCTGGCCCCGGAGGACAGCGCCGCCCAGGAGGAGGCCCAGCCCTCCAGCGCCGGAGCGGAGGAGGAGCAGGCCATCGCCACCCCCGTCTCTGACAGCGCCGCCGCCCAGGAGGAGGCGGAGGAGGACGCCGACGCCACGGCGACGGAGACCGCCGCCGCGGAGGAGACGGTTGCGGAAGACAGTTCTTCCAAAAATGAAGTTGTGGAAACCGCTGTGGAAACGGTGGATAACCTGCACCAAACAATGCAATATCCTGTTCCAGGCAGCGTAGTTGCCGCCTTCTCCTCGGACACCTTGACCTACAACGAGGCGCTGGAGGACTGGCGCACCCACAACGGCGTGGATCTCTCCGCCGAAGTGGGGGATGACGTGGTGGCGGCCTGGAGCGGCCAGGTGGTCAGCGTCCGGGAGGACGCGGTGCTGGGCGTTACCGTGACCATTGACTGCGGCGACGGCTACACCACGGTGTACGGCAACCTGGCTGAGCCCGCCGCCGTCTCCGCCGGGAACCAGGTGTCCGCCGGGGACGTACTCGGCGCGGTGGGGGAGACCGCCGGGGGCGAGACCCACGGCGGGGACGGCTTCCTGCACTTCGCGGTGCTGCTGGACGGGGACTATGTGGACCCCATGGAGTTTCTGAGCTGACCAGGCCCCAGGGAACCGCCGTTGGCGGTTCCCTGGGGCCTGCCGCAGTTTGTTTCCGGGACAGGGCAATATCATCAACTTAAAAAGCAATCTATCCTAGGTTGAAGGGAATAACACAGCCGTACA
>JAJQFX010000169.1 GCA_021200895.1 Clostridiales bacterium
CACCCCGCCGCGATTTGGCTGGGGGCCAGGGCCAGCACCACCCGTTGGCAGCCCTGGGTTTCCAGGGCGCGGAGGTATGCCTCCAGCGTCTCCCGCCAGCTGGGCCAGGCCGGGGCAGGCAGCTGCCGCCCCCGCCAGAGGCACTCCGTCTGGGTGAGCAGCATGGCCTCCCCGGGGCGGCCATGCTCCAGTACGCTCCAAATCAGCCGGGCGGTGCAGTCCGCCTCGCCGGTACCGATGATGCAGTATAAATTGTCACTCGTCCATGTCATTGTCAACATAATCCACGATGGTGTCGTCAGAGAAGTAGACCGTGACCGTAGTGCCCCGGTCCAGCAGCTCGCCTGCCTCGACGCTCTGTTTATATGCCAGCGTGGTGCTCGTGTAATAGCTGGAGGAGCCTGACGCGACCATGTACAAATCCAGTTCGCTCAGGATTTCAAGGACGGTGTCCGGAGATTTCCCTGTCAGGTCAGGCATGACCACCAAGTCCTCCGGCACCTCCTCGCCCATGTACAGGATGACCTGGCTGCCGGAGGGCAGGCTGACGCCGGTGGCGGGGATTTGGCCGGTGACGGTGTCCCCATCCCCTACCACCCGGTAGGTCAGGTCTTTCGCCGTCAGCACCTCCGCCGCCGTATCCTCGTCATAGCCCACCACAGTGGGCATGGAGACGGTGGCACCGGAGAGGTCGTCTGCCGTGTACTCCTTAATGAAACCCCGATAGTCCAGGATGTCGGCAATCAGCTGGCCCACCAGAGGGGCTACCATGTTGCCGCCGGAGATGTAGACGCCGTTGGTGCAGTAGTCGCTGCCGGCGGAGGCCACTTGGGGGGAATCCAGGGCCATCAGCACGATGATTTCCGGGTCATCCGCCGGGGCGAAGCCCACGAAGGAAACGACATACTCATCGTCCACCAACGTCTGGGAGGTGCCGGTCTTGCCGCCGATGCGGTAGCCCTCCATGTAGGCGTTCTTGCCGGTGTAGCTGGTGACGACCCCCTCCAGCAGGCTGGCCACCCGTGCGCTGGTCTCCTCGCTGATGACCTGGCGCACGGCGGTGTTATCCGCCTGATAGGTGATGGTGCCGTCCTCAGCCTCGATATAGTCCACCACATACGGCTCCCGCAGGTAGCCGCCGTTCACCGCCGCGTTGATGGCGGTGATGAGAGAGATGGGGGCGACGGTGAAGCGCTGGCCGAAGGAAGCAGTGGCCAGCTGGATGATGCCGAAATTGTCCTCGCTCCACACCACGCCCTGGCTCTCGCCGGGCACGTCGATGCCCGTGGTAGACATCAGGCCGAAGGCCTCCATATAGTCATAGAAGGTGTCCGTCCCCAGCTTCTGGCCGATGGTGATGAAGGCCGGGTTGCAGGAGTGGCCCACCGCCTCCGCCAGGGTTTGGGTGCCGTGGCCGGTTCGCTGAGAGCAGTAGATGGGGTTGGACCAGCCGCTGACCATGATGCTGCCGGAGCAGTGGAAGGTGGAGCTTTCTGAAACCACTCCCTCCTCCAGGGCGGCGGCCAGGACGATACTCTTGAAGGTGGAACCGGGCTCGTAGGTGTCGTTCACCGCCTTGTTCCGCCACATGGTGTTGATGGCGTCGCTCTCGCTGATTTCCCCGCTCTCCACCTGGCTTTGCAGCACGCTGTCAATGACGGTGCTGTAATCGTTCAGGTCATAGGTGGGGTAGCTGGCCATGCCCAGGATGGCGCCAGTGTCGCACTCCATGACGATGACGAAGCCGCCGTTCTGCACGTCGTTGGCCTCGATGCCCTCCTCCAGATACTTCTCGCAGTAGGACTGAATGGTGGCGTCCAAGGTCAGGTAGACGTCGCTGCCGTCCTCGGCGTCATAGTAGTCCTGATAAAAGTTCTTCAGGTCGGTGCCCAGGTTGTTCTTCGCCGTCACCAGCAGTCCGGCGCTGCCGGACAAATCGCTCTCCAGCTGGGCCTCCAGGCCGTAAGCGCCGCCGCTGTCATTGGTGAAGCCAATGACCTGAGCTGCCAGGGTGGAGTAGGGGTAGAACCGCTTGCTGTTGGGGGTCATATAGATGCAGCCGGACAGGTCGTACTCCGAAATCAGGCTGCGGATGCGCTCCGCCACGCTGTCGCTGACCTTGCTGGCCAGCTTCTTGTACTGGCTGGTGGTGTCCTCGCATTTCTTCACAATGCTCTCGGCGGTGACATCCTCCAAAATCTCTTCCAGCCCCTGGGAGACAACCTCTACCACGTCATAGTCGTAGCTTTCTGCTTCCTCGGTGTACTCGGCCTTGGTGTCCTCATCCTCCGCGTCCGCCGCCTTCTCCAGGGCCTCCTGCCGTTCGGTGTCCAGTTCGCTCTGCTTCTCCAGAATGGCCTTGGGGGAGATGATCACGTCATAGGCCGTGGAGCTGATGGCCAGCACGTTGCCGTTGGCGTCGTAGATGGAGCCGCGGTTGGCGGTGACGGACAGCTCGCCGGTCTGCTGATCCACCGCCTCCTCCTCCAGCTCGTCATGGCGCACGATCTGCCAATAGTATAGCTGGTAAACCAGGGGAATAAACAGCAAAACACCAAAAACGCAGAGAAGCACCACCGTCCTGCGAAAGATACGGCGTTTTGCTTCCCTGCCCTGATTCCTTTTTGCACGTTTTGGTTGTTGTCTGTTCATGTTGCCCTCGCTTTTCACGGCGTAAGGGCGTAAGAAGAACTGCATTCTATCCTTACGCCCTTATCCGATGTGTGTTAGACGGCCTCGCCGCTAAAAGATATATGCGCTCACTGGGCAAAGTATGTAAGCACGCTCCGCCAGAAGCCCTGCAAGTCCTCCGTCACCTGCTCCACCAGGGTGGGGTCTTCCTGCTGCTCGTAGACGACGGCGTTATCCGGCTCCGCCAGCTCCAGATACACCTTCTGGGTGGAGCTGGGTTCCACCAGCCCGGCCTCGTCCGCCGCCTCCTGGAGGGTGGCGGTGTCAAACAGGTCGTTGTACTCAGAGGTCAGGGAGGCTTCCTCCTCCACCAGCTCGGCCAGGTAGTCCTCCATGGTGCTGGTGGCGGCATAGACGCTGTTGAGCTGGATGTAACTGGTCAGCACCAGCACCGCCATCAGCGCCACCGCCGCGAAGCCGCTTACCGCAAACAGGGAGATGCCCTGCTGGGGGCGCACCTGGGGCTGGGCCGCAGTTCTCCGGCTGGACTGCCGTTTCGGCTCCGGCTGGCGCTGGGGGGCCTGCCGCTCCTCCCGCTGGGGGGCGACGACCGTATTGCTCAGGTCATAGGCCACGTTGCCGAAGCTGGTGTTGGCCATCTGCGCCGCTGTCCGTTTTCTGTCTGCCATTTGGAATAACCTCTTTTCTCTATACAATGAACCGCCATCGTATGGATTGATTGATTTGTTGGGGCGCTACAGCTTTTCGCAGATGCGCAGCTTGGCGCTCCTGGCCCGGGGATTCCGGGCCACCTCCTCCGCCGTGGGGAGCAGGGGCTTCTTCGGCGTCTGCCGTATCTCCGGCACCTTGCCGCACACGCAGACCGGGAAGTCCGGCGGGCAGGTGCAGCCCTGGGCGTGGTTCTGGTAGCCGATTTTCACCATCCTGTCCTCCAGGCTGTGGAAGGTGATGATGCAAAGCCGTCCGCCGGGCTTTAATCGGGGGATCACCCGGTCAATGACTTCCTCAATATAGGTCAGCTCGTCATTCACAGCGATGCGGAGGGCCTGGAAGCACCGCTTGGCGGGGTGCTGCTTCTCCCGCAGGGCCTGGGCGGGCATGGCGGACTTGATGACCTCCACCAGCTGAAGGGTGGTGTCAATGGGGGCCTGCTCCCGCCTGCGGCAAATCGCAGCGGCGACCTGCCTCGCGTAGCGCTCCTCTCCGTAGTGGGAGAAGCACCATTTCAGCTGCCCCTCGTCCCAGGTGTTCACCACCTCCCGGGCGGTCAGGGCCTGGGTCTGATCCATCCGCATATCCAGCGGTGCGTCGTGCATATAGGAGAAACCCCTGGCCGGGTCGTCCAGCTGGGGGGAGGAGACACCCAAATCCAGCAGCATCCCATCGATTTGGGCGAGGCCCAGTCCGTCCAGGATGTCTGCCACGTCGCCAAAGTTGCCATGCACCAGCGTCACCCGCTCCAGCCACGGCTCCAGCCGTTGGGGAGCCGCGTCCAGCGCCGCCTGGTCCCGGTCAATGGCTATCAGCCGCCCGGTGGTCAGCCGCCGGGCGATTTCCCGGCTGTGGCCTGCCCGGCCCAGCGTGCCGTCCACATAGACGCCCTCCGGCCTGATTTGCAGCCCCTGAATGCACTCCTCCAGCATGACGGGGATGTGGGTTCGCTCCTCCATGTGATTCTCCTGGCCTTTACTATCATACTACGTTTCGGCAAAAACACAACTGTTTTTGCCGCTTTTTACAGCCCCCGGGACAGGGTTCTCCGCACCCGGATGGGCCGCAGCGTCACCTTCTGGTGGGCCAGCCAGCTGTCCGCGTCCCAGATGTCGGCGGTGCGGTTGTTGCCGTTGACCACCACCGCTTTGGTGATGCCGGCGTACTCCCGCTGCTCCGCTGTCAGCGGGACGCGGCCGGAGGAGTCCGGCGTACACTCTGAGGCATAGGCGAAAATCATGGCGGCCTCTGCGGCGGCCTCGTCATCCTCCTGGCACTGGGCGATCTTCTCCTGGAACTGGGCCCAGACCGCCGCCGGGAAGATGGTCAGGTGGGGACGCATCTCTCCGCCGGGGTCGGCGTCGGCGGTAGCGTTGATGGTGATGTAAAACTTGTCCCCCAGCTCCTCCGTGAGGCGGGCAGGAATGCATAGCCGTCCCTTGCTGTCCAGGTTATGCTCTGACTTGCCATACACCGCCCCTCACCTCTTTGACGCGCCACTTTCCAGCCCCAAAGCGCCATTTCATGCTACTTTGTGCCACTTGTGTTTTTAGTATACCCCCTCTTCCTGGAAAAAGCAACCCCTGTTTTTCGTTTTTCACGAAAAAAAGTGCGCATCCGCGGCAGAATTTGGGAAGTCTCCCCGATTTCCTCTCCCGCAGCGCAAAAATGAAAATCAGATGAAATTTTGGGGAACCCTCTTGTATCGGGAAACTATTCGTGGTATAACAAAAGCGTGGGACGGAATTTCCCACGCTTTGACCGCAAGCACCACCGTCAGACAGCACACGGCCTCCCGCGCCGGTGCGGTCTGCGTCATTCACAAAAGGAGGCTTCTCTATGTTTTCCATCCTCTCCACACTGATTCTGGGCCTGCTGGCCGGTTATCTAGCCTGCCGTATCATGGGCCAGGGCAGCAGCATGGTGATGAACCTGATCGTCGGCGTCGTCGGCGCAGCCATCGGCAGCTTTCTGTTCAGCCTGATCGGCATCTACGCCTACAGCTGGATCGGCCAGCTGCTGGTAGCCATTGTCGGGGCCTGCGTCCTGCTGTGGTTGGTGAACTACATTTCCAGCCATCGCCACCGCTAAGAAGGCAGCAGCAGGATAAGGGGCTGCGCTGCTCCATCAACCCTGGATAGATTACTTCATTCAGTTGACACTCTTTCTGCGCCAACACACACAGCCAGCCCGCAAAGCATTTGCGGGCTGGCTGCTTTTTTGTTGCTATGCCGTTGTGTGTGGGCGTCCTTACCCGGCGTTGAACAGCGGGGAAAGGGCGTCCGCGTACTCCTGGAAAATCTCCAGCAGGAAGGCGTTCCAATGGCGGGCGTCCTGGGTGCTGCTGCCGAACACATAGTCCTCCTGGCCGTAGTCAATGACGTCGAAGCCGGGAATGGCTTTGCTGGCCCCCGCCGTGCGGTAGGAGACGGCGTCCGCCAGGGAGAAGGAGACGCTGGTGATGTCAGAGTAATCCACCCAGCCGCTGAGGTCGGTGCCGGTGGCCTCGGTGGCGGTGCCGTTGGTTGTCTGAGTCTCGGCGGCGGGGGTTTCAACTGCTACGCCGCCTGCGTACTCGGCATACATCTGGTCAACGTAGAGGGAGAAGGAGCTGCTGAAAATCTCAGAGGGCACATGGCCGCCGTCCCACTGCCACTCGATCTCGCAGTCGGTGCCGCTGTTCAGCCAGGCGATTTGCAGGTTCAGGGAGGAGAACATGGACATATCCCCTTCGGAGGCGCCCATGAGGATACGGGTCCAGGCGGGGCTTTCCGTTCCCTCGTCCCCGATATAGTTCAGGGGGTTGTACAGGGAGACCAGGTTGTTGCCGTACTCGTCCCCGGCCTCCAGTTCCGCGATGTCGGCGGCGTAGGCTTCCACCATCTCCTCATAAGTGGAATAGTTGGCGGAGTCGGTGCTGCTGCCTGCGGCCTGGGTGGTGCCTGCGTCGGGGGTGCCCACGTCCATGGTGTCCCCGCTGGTGTCCACATTCTCGTTGGTGATGGAGGAGGCGCTGTCCGCCCCGCCGTCCGGCAGGCTGTCGGTATCCACATCATCCGGCAGCTCGCCGTCGGTCAGACCTTCGCTGTCCGTATCGCCGCCGGGGAAGCCGCCCATGCCGCCTCTGCCGGTGGTGCCGCCATCGGGCAGGCTGTCGGCGTCAACGCCGTCCGGCAATTCACCGTCGGCCAGGCCGCTGGCGTCAGCGCCGCCCGGCAGGCTGTCCGTGTCCATATCGCCGGGCAGCTCGCCGTCAGCACTATCTCCTCTGCCGCCGGCGAAGTCCGCCGCGCCGTTCATGCCGCTGGGCAGGTCGCCGCTCATGCCGCCGCTGCTGGAGGCCGTGTAGCGGCCCTCCAGGAAGGCTTCCGCCTTGTCCTCGGTGGTCATGGCGGCTACTTCCTCATCGGAGAGGGCGTTGCCGTCGGTGTCGAACCAGGTCCAGCCGTCGGCATAGTCCAGATTGTCCAGATACCACTGGAGGTTGGAGACGAACTCCGCCAGATACAGGTCGAGGTAGGTTCCGCCGTAGCCGTTGGTGTCGGCGTACAGTTCCTCGTCATACTCGATGGTCAGGGCGATGGTGCTGGTCAGTTCCCCGTCCCCATCCAGGTCGAAGCCTACGTCGGCTTCCTCCACGGTCAGGTTCTGCCCGTTGATATACTCCATATAGGCTTCGGAGAGGTACTCCGCCAGCTGGGCCTGGAAGTCGGAGCCGAAGGTGTAATCGGTATCCAGGCAGTACTCAAAGGCCATGGCCATGTCCGCCTCATACAGGGAGGTGATGGCGCTGTAGGCGATGCAGCCCCAGGCCCCGTCGGACAGCT